>NZ_DBNGVP010000193.1:0-15113 GCF_057119385.1 Archangium sp.
GGCGCTCGGAGGGGTAGGAGATGTCGAGGGGCAGGTAGGCGCCGCCGGCCTTGAGGGTGGCGAGCATGGCGACCACCGTGTCGGTGGAGCGCTCGAGGAACAGGCCCACCATGGACTCGGTGGAGACACCCAGGGAGCGCAGGTGCCAGGCGAGTTGGTTGGAGCGCTCGTCCAGCTCCCGGTAGGTGAGGGACTGTGAGCCCTGCTGGAGGGCGATGGCATCGGGAGTGAGACGGGCCTGGGCCTCGAAGTGGGCGTGGATGGAGCTGTGGCGCGGGTAGTCCGTCCACGTCTGGTTCCACTCCACCAGCACCCGTTGGCGCTCGGCCTCGCTCAGCAGTGTCAGTTGCGTCAGCGGCTTCTCCGGAGACTCCACCACCTGCCGCGCCAGCACGGCCAGGTGCTCGGCCATGCGCGCCACGGTGGACGGCTCGAACAGCCTCGTCGCGTACTCGAAGGTGCAGTGCAGTCCGTCACTCCGCTCCAGCACCTCGAGCGTCAGATCGAACTTCGTCGTATCCGGATCGATCTTCACCCCGCTCAGCCTCAAGGAGGCCATGTCGGCCTGCGGCGGGGGCACGTTGACGACGTTGAGCAGCACCTGGAAGACGGGGGTGCGGCTCATGTCTCTGCGCACCTGGAGCGCGTCCACCAGACGCTCGAAGGGAAGCTCCTGGTGGGCCAGGGTCTCCAGCGACGCCCGCCGCACGCGCGTCAACAACCGCCGGAAGGACGGAGCCCCGTCCAACGAGGCGCGCACCGCGAGCGTGTTGACGAAGCAGCCGATGAGGCCTTCCGTGCCCGGATGGTGACGGCCGGCCGTGGGCAGACCCACGGCGAAGTCCTCCTGGCCGCTGTAACGGCTCAGCAGCGTCTGGAAGAGCGCCATGAGCACCATGAAGGACGTGGCGCCTTCACGCCGCCCCAGTGCCAGCAGTGGCTCGGAGAGCTCCCGAGGCAGCACGAAGGGGAACAGGGCTCCCTCGTGGGACTGTGCGGCCGGACGGGGCTTGTCCGTGGGCAGCTCCAGCGGCGGAACGCCCGCGAGCCGCTGCTTCCACCAGGCGACCTCCGACTCCAGCACCCCGCCCTCGATCCACTTGCGCTGCCACACGGCGAAGTCCGCGTACTGCAGCGCCATGGGCGGCAGCGGCGAGGGCTGACCGGCGCAGAAGGCGGTGTAGAGCGCCACCATCTCCCTGGCCAGCACCATCGAGGACCAGGCATCCGAGACGATGTGGTGGAAGACCAGGTTGAGCAGGTGCTCCTCGGGCTCCACCCGCACGAGCAGCGCGCGCAGCACCGGGCCCTTCTCCAGATCGAAGGGCAGCAGCAGGTGCTCGCGGCACAGGCGGAGGGCCTCGGTCTCCCGCTCCTCGAACGTCGGGGCGCTCGGCTCCACCAGGGGAATGGACAGCGCACTGTCCGGGTGGATGAGCTGGATGGCGCCCTGCTCGGTGAGCGTGTAGGTGGTGCGGAGCACCTCGTGGCGGTGCACCACTTCCTGCAACGCGGCCTGGAGGGCGGCCACGTCCAACGGGCCGCTCAGGCGGTACGTGACACCGTTGTTGTACGTCGCGCTCGTCGGCTCGAACTGCTGCAGGTACCACAGCCGCTGCTGGGCGAAGGAGAGTGGCAGGGGCTCGTTCCTCGGCGCGCGAGGAATGGGCGGAGGCGTGGAGGTTCCTGCCGGGGTGGCGGCCGTCACGACGGCGGCGGCGGGGCGCTTCGCGCGGGCCGCGGGAGCACTCATGGGCTCCAGGCTCCCGTCCGTCCGCATGCGCACGTAACGGCCAGTGCGGTAGAGGCGCTCGGAGGCGCTCAGCGGATGGGGCACCCAGCGCTGGTGGTCCTCACGCGAGGCGCGCCACAGGTCCTGCGGTAGACCGGCGCCGTACAGCGCCAGCTCGCCCACGACTCCGGCCGGTACCGGCTGGTGGGCCTCGTCCAGCACCCAGCGCTGCACTTCCGCGGGCAGCTCCTCCTCCGGCGCGCGCGGCACCAGCGAGCCGTCCGCCACCACACTCCGCCTCAGCACTGGCACCCCGGCGGCTTCCCGCAGCGCCCGGGCGAGCTCCGCGGAGCTCTCCTCCAGCACCAGGGCCTTCAGCGGCGCCAGGGCCTGCCGCGCATCGGGCAGCTCCGCCAGCGAGCGGGCCAGCCGCGCCGAGGTGTGCATCAGCACCTCGCCCGAGCTCCGCGCCAGTTCCACCAGGGAGTCCACGCCCTGACGGCTTTCCACCAACACCTGCTCCTGGCGTCCGGCGGCGAGCTCCTCGCTGCGCTGGCGCACCTCCGCCAGCTTGCGCAACCCCTCCAGTACGATCTGGTTGTCCAGGCCGAAGTCGATGAGGCACGCCACCTCGTCCACGTCCGCCTGGCGCACCACCTCCATGCGCTTCACGCCGCTGTCCACCGAGCCGATGAGGCCCGCGTGGTAGGCGTAGTGCTCGAAGCCGCGCTCCAGGATGGCCTGCACGTCGGCCTCGGGCACCTTGGCGATGTCGCCCTTGAAGCCCTGCAGGGCCGCCAGCGATGCGACGATGTCCACCGAGCCGCGGAAATAGCCCAGCAGCGGCTTGTGCACCGTCTCCAGCACCTCGCGGTCATCGTCGCCGATGAAGGTGTGGAGCATGACGGTGATGTGGCCGCGGCCCGGGTGGCCGTTGCGGCGCCAGGCGTCGCGGTACAGGCCCACCTTGGCCTTCAGCTCCTCGAAGCTGTGGGCCAGCATGCCCGTGAGCACTCCAGCTCCCAGCTCGCCGGCCATCCGGAACGTCTCCGGGTTGGAGGTGGCCGTGAGCCAGATGGGCAGCTCGCGCTGCACGGGCAGCGGGCGCAGGCCCACTTCCACGTCCACGCCACCACCGCCCTTGCGCTTGAGCTTCTCGCCGCGCCAGACGGCCCGCAGCGTGCGCAGGTTCTCCAGGAGGATGTCGCGCCGGTTCTCGTAGTGGTGGGGCGCGTAGGAGAAGTCCTGGACGTGCCAGCCGGTGGCGACCGAGACGCCGACGCGGCCCTGGGAGAGGTTGTCGGCCACGGACCACTGCTCGGCGACCAGGAGCGGGTCATGCAGCGGCAGCACCACGCTGCCGGCTCGCAGGCTCAGGTGGCGCGTCACCGTGGCGACGGCGCAGGCGAGGAGGGCGGGCTGGGGGTAGATGCCGCCGAAGGCATGGAAGTGGCGTTCGGGTGTCCACACCGCGGAGAAGCCGTTGGCATCCGCGAACTTCGCCCCCTCCAGCAGCAGCTCGTACTTGGCGCCGCGCATGGAGTCCTCGTCATTGGCGAAGAACATGAGGCTCAAGTCGACAGCGCGCGAGCGGATGTTCTCGCCGCGCAGGTGCAACAGGCTCGCGGACACCTCCTGGGAGGGGAACAGCACGCGCAGGCCGCGAGAGAGGGCCCACAACCCTTCCAGCTCCGGGCGCTCCACCGCGTTCTCGGCGGCGGCGAGCCAGGTGCTGCCTTCGGACGGCTTCAGCCGCGCATCCAGGGTCTCGAAGAGGTGGAGCAAGCCCCTCTGGGTGAGGACCCAGGCGGGTTGCGAGGCCCCGGCGGGCAGGAGCCAGGCCGGATCCTCCGGACGTACGGAGTCCTTCGCCCCGGCCGAGGCCGAGGCGTTCTCCCGCGTCTCCTCCAGGGCCTCCACGTGCAGCACGCGCGAGGGCTCCAGGCGCTGGGCGGTGACGAGGCCGCGCCAGGTGAGCAGCACGGGGGCGCTGGCGCCTTCGGGGGCGTAGTGGGGCAGGCTTCCGAGCTCGGAGGGCGCCAGGGTGACGACGGAGGCACCGGCCTCCAACACGCCCCAGAGAGCCATCAGCTTCTCGGGCGAGGGCTCGAGGCAGACGACGACGGGTTCACCGCGCTTCACGCCCAGGGCGTGCAGGCGGGCCGCCAGACCGCGGGCCCTGGCCATCAGCTCACCCAGGGTCCAGGTCTGTCCTTCCCGCGCGATGGCCACGGCCTGGGGAGTGCTGGCCGCGCGCCGGGCCAGCAGCTCGGGCACGGTGGGCGAGGTGGGCGCGGACCGGGGCTGGAGCCACTGCGTCCGCTCCTCGCCGGTGAGCAGGGGCAGCCGGGAGATCCGCTCGTCTGGCCGGGCCATGCCCGCGGTGAGCAGTACCCGCAGGTGCTCGAGGAAGCGGCGCGCGGTGGAAGCGTCGAAGAGCTCGGTGGCGTACTCCAGGGCGCCGTGCAGCTGGCCGGGCACCTCGCGGACCACCAGGGAGAGGTCGGCCAGCGTGGTGCCCCACTGCACGGGAGTGTCCGGCACCTCGACGAAGCTGGCGCGCAGGCCGGGCAACTGCTGCGCGTCGACGGCCGCGTTGCTGTGCAGCACGAAGACGCTGTCCGTCATGCGGCCGCGGCCGATGTCGTGCTGCGGGAAGAGCTCCTCGACGAGCTGCTCGAAGGGGACATCCGGGTGGTTCTGCGCGCCCAGCAGCACCTCGCGCACGCGGCCGAGCAGCTCGCGGAAGGTGGGGTCACCGCTCAGGTCCGTGCGCAGGGCCACCGAGTGGGCCACGTAGCCGATGAGCGGCTGCAGCTCGGGCTGGGTGCGGTTGGCGATGGGGGTGCCGACGACGATGTCCGTCTGCCCGCTGTAGCGGTGCAGCAGGGCCTGCCAGGCGGCCAGCAGGATGACGTACGAGGTGAAGCCCTCGCGCCGGCCGAAGGCCACCAGCTCGTTGGCGAGCGCGGGAGGGAAGTCCACGGACATGCGCTCCGAGGTGAGCGGGCAGGTGGCGGGACGGGGCCTGTCGGTGGGCAGGTTGAGCCGGCGCGGCATGCCGGCGAGCTGCTGGCGCCACCACTGTTGCTGCTCGGCCAGCAGGTTCTCGCTGACGCCGCGGCGCTGCCAGTGGCCGAAGTCCGCGTACTGCACGGGCATGGGCGGCAGCGGCGAGGGCTTCCCCTCGCGCATCGCCACGTAGAGCGCGGCCATCTCCTGGACGAAGATGCTGACGGAGAGCGTGTCGCTGACGATGTGGTGGATGGTGCACAGCAGGACGTGGACGTCCTCGCGCAGGCGCAGCAGGGTGGTGCGCAGCAAGGGACCCTTCACCAGATCAAAGGGCCGAGCGGCGTCCTCGCGAGCCAGGCGCAGGGCGTCGGCCTCGCGCTCCTCGGGAGTGCCATCGAGCACCAGCACCTCCAGGGGCACGTGCACCCGGGCGTGGAAGCGCTGCACGGGGCGGCCGTCGACGGTGTCATAGGTGGTGCGCAGCGTCTCATGGCGCTGGACGACCTCCTGGATGGCACGCTCGAGCATCCGCGCGTCCAGGGCGCCCTCCAGACGGAGGACGAAGGGGATGTTGTAGGCGGACAGGCCCGGGAGGAACTGCTCCAGGCGCCAGGTGCGCTCCTGCACGTAGGAGAGCTTCAGCTCGCCGTCGCGCGTCAGGGGCACCAGCTTGAGGGTCTTCTGTTGTGTCTGCTTCTGCTGCTGGGGAGCGGACTGCAGCAGGGCTTCGATGCGGGAGGCGATGCCGGCGACGGTGGGGCTGTCGAAGAGGTCGGCGAGGGGGAGGTCCACCCCGAAGGTCTCGCGCATCTGGGTGAGCATCTGCGCGGCCATGAGCGAGTTGCCGCCGAGCTCGAGGAAGCTGTCATCGCGGCCGACGTATTCCAGGCCCAGGCGAGCGCGCCAGAGGGCGGCCACGCGCTCCTCGATGTCACCGCGAGGCATGTCCTCGCGCCCAGCGGGGACCACCGCGGGCGCGGCCACGGGGGCCGTGGCGGGGGTAACGGAGACGGCCGGAGTGGAGGGCGTGACGGCGGTGATGGCGGGCGCGCTCGGGAGCGCCGTGGTGGGCACGGCGTCCATCCAGCACCGCTTCTCCTGGAAGGGGTAGGTGGGGAGCGAGAGGCGCAGGCGCCGCTCGCGGGCATAGAACGCCTTCCAGTCCACGGGCAGGCCCTGGGCCCAGGCGTCTCCCAGCGCCTGCAGCAACACGGCGTGCTCCGAGGCGGAGCTACCCTGGCGGCGCAGCGAGGGCAGTGCCTTCACCTTGCCGCTCTTGCCGTCCACGTTGGCGCGCACCAGGGCGGTCAGATCCTGCCCGGGGCCCACTTCCAGCAGCAGGCTACAACCCTCGCTCAGCAGGGCCTCCACGCCCGCGGCGAAGCGCACGGGCTGGCGCATCTGCCGGGCCCAATAGCCCGGGTCCATCACCTCTTCAGCCGTTGCCCAGGTGCCAGTGAGGCTGGAGACGAGCCGCCCCGTGGGGGCCGAGCGCCCCAGCGAGGCCACCACGTGCACCAGCTCGGGCATGAAGGGCTCGACGTCGGCGGAGTGGAAGGCATGGGCCGCCGGCAGCCGCAGCGTGCCCACGTCACGGCGCTTCAGTTCCTCGGCGAGATGTTCCACCTCGGAGATGGGGCCGGAGACGACGCAGCGGCCGGGAGCGTTGAGGGCGGCCAGGGACAGGCGGCCCGAGAGCAGCGGACGCACCTCTGACTCGGACAGGCCCACCGCGAGCATGGCGCCCGGAGCCATGCCCTGCATGAGCCGGCCGCGCGTCACGGCCAGCCGCAGCGCGTCCGCGAGCGAGAAGACGCCCGCGAGGCATGCGGCCACGTACTCGCCGTAGCTGTGGCCCAGCAGGGCGTGGGGCGTCACTCCCCAGCCCATCCACGTGCGGGCCAGCGAGTACTCCACGGTGAAGAGCGCGGGCAGGGCAACGCGGGGGTGGGTCAGCAGCTCCTTGGCGGCGGCTTCCTGGCCCTGCTCCGGCATCAGCAGCGTGCGCACCTCGTCGCGCAGCGGTGCCTCCAGCAGCCCGAGGCACGTGTCCACATGTACCCGGAAGTCGGGCTCGGCCTGGTACAGCTCGCGGCCCATGGCCACCTGCTGGGCACCCTGGCCGGGGAAGAGGAAGGCCACTCGCATGCGACGGCCCGCCTCCACGTCGTCCAACTCCACGGCCGCCCCGGGCTTGCGCAGGCGCTGCACCAGCTCGGCCGCGTCCTTGGCCACCACCGCCCGGCGGTGCTCGAAGCCCCTGCGGCCCAGCGCGTGCGTGTACGCCACGTCCGCCAGCGTCAGCCGCGGGTTGGCTTCCACGTGCGCCGCGAGCTGCGTACCCAGGGCGTCCAGCGCCGCGGGTGTGCGCGCCGACAGCAACACCACCTGATGGGGGCGGAGGCTCGGCTCGCTGTGCTGCTCGGGGGCCTCCTCGAGGATGGCGTGGGCGTTGGTGCCGCCAATGCCGAAGGAGCTGACGCCCGCGCGCCGAGGCACCGGGCCGCGCTTCCACTCCCGCAGGGCCGTGTTGACGAAGAAGGGTCCCGCGCCGAAGTCGATGGAGGGATTGGGCTGCTCGAAGTGCAGGCTGGGGGGAATCTCCTCATGGTGCAGCGCCAGCGCCGCTTTGATGAGGCCCACCAGGCCCGCCGCGGTGTCCAGGTGGCCAAGGTTCGTCTTCACCGAGCCGATGGGAATGGTGCCCTTGTGCCCGGCGCCCAGGCCATATGCGCGCTGCAGGGCGGCGATTTCCAGCGGATCACCCAGAGGCGTACCGGTGCCATGGGCCTCGACGTAGCCGATGTCCTCGGGCCGCAGGCGGGCATGCTCCAGGGCGCGTTGGATGACGGAGGACTGCCCCTGCACGCTGGGGGCGGTGTAGCCGGACTTGAAGCGGCCATCGTTGTTGATGGCCGAGCCCTTGATGACGGCGTAGATGGAGTCGCCATCGCGCTGGGCGTCGGACAGGCGCTTGAGCACCACGGCGGCCACACCGTTGCCGGCGACGGCGCCCTTGGCGCGGGCATCGAAGGCGCGGCAGTGCCCATCCGGTGAGAGGATCATCCCCTCCTGGTAGACGTAGCCCGTCTTCTGGGGGACGGAGAGGCGAGTGGCGCCGGCGATGGCGACGTCGGACTGGCGCTGTTGCAGGCTCTCACAGGCCATGTGCACGGCGACCAGGCCGGTGGAGCAGGCGGTGTACACCATGAGGCTCTCACCGGTGAGCCCCAGCTTGTAGGAGGCCTTGGTGGCCATGCCCTGGTGCGTGGCATTGGTGCCCGCCTCGAACAAGGCGGCGGGATCCAGGGCCACGTTCTTCTGCACCAGCTGCGCATAGCCGGAGTCGACGGCGCCCGCGTACAGAGAGATGAGGCCCGGGGTGCGCTCCGGATCCACACCGGCGTCCTCCAGCGCGCTCCAGGCGGTTTGCAGGAAGAGGCGCTGCTGGGGGTCCATCCACTGCGCTTCACGCAGGGAGATGTCGAAGAAGCCGTGATCGAACTTGTCGGCGCCCTCCAGCACGCCACCGGCGGGGACGAACTGGGGGTGCTGCCACTGGAACACGCCTTCGGGGAGGCCGGAGATCGGCTCCAGCTCCTCGGGAGAGAAGCGGGAGATGGACTCCACGCCCTGGCGCAGGTTCTGCCAGAGCTCCTCCACGCTGCTCGCGCCCGGGAAGCGGCCGGACATGCCGATGATGGCGATGTCCTCCGAGCCGGAGTGCTCGGTGGCCTTGGTCTCCTGTTGCTCTCGAGGCGCCGGAGCCGGGGCGCTCCCCGAGTCCATGCGCCGGGCCAGGTCGCTGATGGTGGGGTGCTCGAAGAGCCACGTCACCTGCACCTCGCGGCCCAGCTCCTCGCGCATCCGGGCCGCGACCTTGATGACCGACAGGGACGTGCCGCCGAGCTTCTCGAAGAAGTGGTCATCCACGCCCACGTTCTCGAGGCCCAGCTCCTGGGACCAGATGGAGACGAGCTGCCGCTCCAATTCGGTGGTGGGCTCCACGAAATGGCCGGTATGGCCGGAAGAGGAGACGTTGGGAGGAGGAAGGGCCTTGCGGTCCACCTTGGAGGTGGAGGTGAGGGGGAGCGCCTCGAGGCGCACGAGCGCCGAGGGCAGCATGAAGTCGGGCAGGCGCTGCTTGAGGAAGGAGCGCAGGGCCGAGGTGTCGAGCCGCGGGGAATCGCTGGTGACGTAGGCGACGAGGCGCTTGTCGCCAGGGGAGTCCTCGCGCACCACGGCCACGGCCTCGCGCACCTCGGGGTGGGCGAGGAGCGCGGCTTCCACCTCGGGCAACTCGATGCGGTAGCCGCGCAGCTTCACCTGGGCGTCGGCACGGCCGAGGAAGTCGAGGGTGCCATCCGCGCGCCAGCGAGCGAGGTCACCGGTGCGATAGAGGCGCTCACCGGGCTGGGAGGAGAAGGGATGGGGGACGAAGCGCTCGGCGGTGAGGTCCGGTCTGGAGGTGTAGCCGCGAGCCAGTCCTTCGCCGCCGATGAAGAGCTCGCCCGGGACACCCGGGGGCACGGGCTGGAAGGAGGCATCCAGCAGGTACACCTGGGTGTTGGCGATGGGCGCGCCGATGGAGACGGAGGCGCCCACCTGCTCGGGCAGGGTGAGCGGGAGGCACGAGGCGATGACGGTGCCTTCCGTGGGGCCGTAGCAGTTGGTGAGCGGGATGCGCAGTTGCTCGAGCGCGCGGCGGGCGTGAGGCACGGAGACGACGTCACCGCCGGTGAGCAACTGGTGCAGACCGCGCAGGCCCTCGAGCTTGTGGTCGACGGCCAGGGAGAGCAGGCCCGCGGACAGGTAGAGGGTGGAGACGTTGTGGCGGGAGAGGACCTGGGAGAGGAGCTCCAGATCGCTGGGAGGCTGGGGCGGGAAGACGACGAGGCGGCCGCCGAAGAGGAGGGTGCCCCACACCTCGAGCGTGGTGGCGTCGAAGGAGATGGGCGAGTGGTGGAGGAAGCTCGTCTCGGGCCCGAAGTTGGCGAAGCGCGCGCCGTGGAAGAGCCGGACGACGGAGCGGTGCTCGATGGCGACGCCCTTGGGCCTGCCGGTGGAGCCGGAGGTGAAGTTGACGTAGGCGAGGTTGCGCGAGGTGACGCCCGTCTCGGGCGCGGACGTGGGCAGGCCCTCCAGACTCAGCTCGTCCCAGACGAGGCAGGGGAGCGAGTCAGGGAGGGCAAGGGCGGAGCGCAGCGCCTGGGAGGTGAGGAGCAGCTTGGGCGGAGCGTCCTCCAACATGAAGGCGAGGCGCTGGGCGGGATAGGTGGCGTCGAGCGGGAGGTAGGCGCCGCCGGCCTTGAGAATGCCCAGGAGGGAGACGATGAGCTCCAGGGAGCGCTCGAGGCACAGGGCGACGAGGGAATCCGGTCCCACGCCGTGCGAGCGCAGCAGGTGGGCGAGTTGGTTGGAGCGAGAGTCCAGCTCACGCCAGGAGAGCTGCTGCTCGCCGAACTCGACGGCGATGGCGTCGGGGCGCAGGGACGCCTGCTGCTGGATGAGGTGGTGGATGCAGGCGTCGCGGGGGTAGTACCGCTGCGTCTGGTTCCAGTCGACGAGCACCTGCTGACGCTCGGCCTCGGAGAGCAGCGGCAGCTCGGAGAGAGGCGCCTCGGGGCGCGAGAGGGCGGCCTCCAGGAGGACCTGGAAGTGGTCCATCATGCGCGCGGCGGTGGAGTGCTCGAAGAGATCGGTGGCGTACTCGAGGACGCCGTGGAAGCCGTTCTCGGAGGGGGTGAAGACGAGGCTGGCGTCGAACTTGGCGACGTGGCTCTCCACCTCGAGGGGGCGCAGCTTCAGCCCCGGAAGCGCCATCTCGGGCATGGGCGCGTTCTGCAGGGCGAACATGACCTGGAAGAGCGGCGAGCGGCTCAGGTCACGCCGGGGCTGGAGCTCCTCGACGAGCTTCTCGAAGGGGACTTCCTGGTGCTCGAAGGCGCCGAGCGTGGTGTCGCGCACCTGGTGGAGCAGGGCGCGGAAGGAGGTGACGCCGGAGAGGCGGGCACGCAGGACGAGCGGGTTGACGAAGAAGCCGATGAGGCCTTCCAGCTCGCCGCGGTTGCGGCCGGCGATGGGCGAGCCCACGCAGATGTCGTCCTGCCCCGAGTAGCGCGAGAGCAGCAGCTGGAAGGCGGCCAGCAGCACCATGAAGGGCGTGGCGCCTTCCTTCTGGGCCAGGGCCTTGACGGACTCGGAGAGCGCCGTGGGCAGTGGCCGCGAGCACGTGGCCCCCTGGAAGGAGGGCCGGGGCGGGCGAGGCTTGTCGGTGGGCAGCTCCAGCACCTGCGAGGCGCCCGCGAGCTGCTTGCGCCAGTAGTCGAGCTGCTTGGACAGCACGTCGCCCCGCAGCCACTCGCGCTGCCAGGCGGCGAAGTCCACGTACTGCACCGCCAGCTCCATCAGCGGCGAGGGCCCGCCCTGCATGAAGGCCGCGTAGAGCATGCCCATCTCGCGCACCAACACGCCCATGGACCAGCCGTCCGAGACGACGTGGTGCATGGTCAGCAGCAGCACGCACTCCTGCTCCGCCAGGTTCAGCAGGCGGGCGCGCAGCAGGGGACCCCGCTCCAGGTCGAAGGGCTTGCGCGCCTCCTCCAGCGCCAACCGCCGCACCTCGGCGTCGTGCCGCGCGGCGGGCAGGGTCCGCAGGTCCACCGTCTCCAGGGCGAGCTCCGCCTGGGGCGCGATGACCTGCACCGGCTGGCCCTGCTCCAAGCACAGCGTGGTGCGCAGCGACTCGTGACGCCGCAGCAGCTCGTTGAAGCACCGCCCCAGCGTCGCCACGTCCAGCGCCCCGCTGAGCCGGATGGCCGTGGGGATGTTGTAGAAGGCGCTGCCCGGCTGGAGCTGATCCAGCAGCCACAGCCGCTGCTGGGCGAAGGACAGCGGATGCAGGTCCGTGTCACGCGGCCGCCGGGGGATGCCCGTCTTGACGTTGCCGGCCTGCTTCTGCCGAAGCTGACGCAGCAGCAGCTCCCGCTTCTCGGGAGGGAGCGATGCGAGGCGGTCGTAGACGTCACTCATGGGGAGGAGACCTTCTGGGTTGAATCGTCGGACCGGAAGTTGGAGAGGAGGTCCTGGCCCTCGCCCACGGCCAGGCAGGGCTGCAACCTCCGTGGGGGTGCAAAGGCGCCCGGAGCGTAGGTGCAACCGAATGTCTCCTACAAGACAGGGTAACCTGGTCGCTGGAATCAGGAGCAGGCAGGGGATTGGGCCCCTCTACACCCTGCTACGGGGGCGCGGCGGTGAGTTGACGCGCCTCTCGATGACAGCTGATGGCGCCTGGCCCCGGCGAATGGCCGTGAGGGCTCGGTTACGGCCGGGGTGCGGCACGACGCACGGCATCGAGCGCCTTGACGCCCGCGAACGCCGTCAGGGCGCCATGGGTGTTGGCGGTGGCCACGGCGAGGGCGCGGGTCCTGGCGTCATATAAGAGGGCCGCCGAGTACCCGGGACGCGTTCCCAGATGGCCTTCCACGTCGAGCCCCTGGACGTGGAAGAGGTGGATGCACAGGCCCTGTTCGTGCTCGACGCCGCCCGTGCGCTCCGGGTCGCCGTGCACGGCGTAGGTGCGCATCGCCTCCAGGGTTGCTGGGTGCTTGAACAGCGCGCCGCTGAACAGGGCGCGTCCGAACACGGCGAGCTCCTCGGCCGTGGAGCACATGCCGCCCGCGGCCCATCCGATGGAGGGGTGCCACGCGTGGCGGAGATCCTCCCATCCGTCCGTGCTCCGCTTCCAGGCGCCGACGAGTCCTTCCTCTCGGCTGAGCGGGCCCGTCCGGGACAACCCCAGCGGCTGGAGGATGCGTTGCGAGAGCGCCTCCTCCCACGTCCGTCCGGTGAGCGCCTCGATGAGGAGTCCGAGCACGATGCTGTTGGTGTTCGAATAGTGCCCTCGGGGGACGGGAGGCTCGTGCGCGACCAGTTCCACGAGTGCGCGGGGGGCCCACGGCGTGTCGAGGCCGCCCCGTTCCGGCAGCAGGGGGAGATAGTCGGGCAGGCCGCTGGTGTGGGCGAGGAGATCCCTGACGGTGATGGCCTCCCCTCCGTGGAGCCAGGGCAGCCACGGGTCCACCGTGCTGTCGAGTGACACCCTGTCCTCCTCGACGAGTTGCAGGATGAGGACCGCGGTGAACAGCTTGGTCAGACTGCCGATCCCGATGCGGGTCGTCGGGGTGTAGGGCGTGCCCGATGGATCCGAGGTGCCCTCGGCCACCTGGACGCGGCGGCCACCGTCGAGCTCGACGAGCAGCGCCATGCCCATCATCCGTTGCTCCCGAAGGGTGTCGTGGACGAGCTCCCCCAGGCGGGCCGGCAGCAGGTGCTCCCGTTTCCGGTTCGCGATGAGCTTCCGGAGTGATGACATGAAGTCCTGTGCCACCCGCTCGATGGTTGCGCGCTCGTGCAGGTGCTGGCTGTAGCTCCACGTCAGCTCCAACCGCCGCCCGAAGACGAGCCCGTTCACCTCCAGCAGGTGCGGGCGTGTCCCCCGTGCGTCGCGCACCGGTCCCGTCTCTTCCCATGTCGGGCGGAAGACCAGCTCCTTCGCGAGCGGTGGATCGAACTGTCCCAGGTAGTTGAACACCACCTCGGCCCGGGGCAGCGCCTTCATCCGCCGCACGGCCTCGTCTCCGCCCGAGTAGCGGAGCAGCCCGTAGCCCAGGCCCTTCATGGGCACCTGCCTCAGCCGCTCCTTCACCGCGCGCAGCCCCTCGCCCGCACCCTCCCTTCCGGCATCCAGCACCACCGGATACAGCGCCGTGAACCACCCGACCGTCCTCGACAGGTCCACCTCCTCGAAGAGCGCTTCGCGTCCGTGCCCTTCCAACTCCACCCGCACCCGCGCCTGTCCCGTCCACCGTCCCAGGGTTTCCGCCAGCGCGGCCAGCAGGACCTCGTCCAGCCTCGCCCCGTACGCCCCGGGTACCTCCTGCAGCAGCGCTCGGGTCTCCTCCTCCTCCAACCTCACCGACACCCGGTCCTCCGACGCCACCGTGTTGACGCCTCCGGCCTTGTCCACCGGCAGCCCGGCCACGGGCTCCCGTCCCTGTTCCTCCCAGTACCCGAGCTGCGCTTGCACCTGCGGCGTCTTCGCGTACGCCTCCAGCCGCTCCGCCCAGGCCTTGAAGGACGTCGTCTTCGTGCCCGGCGCCGCCGCCTCGCCTCGCTCGAGCTGTCCGTAGACCTTCTCCAGATCCTCGAACAGCGTCCGCCACGAGACTCCATCCACGCCCAGGTGGTGGATGACCAGCAGCAGCCTTCCCGTCCTCCCGGGTCCCCGGTGGAAGAGCGCCGCCTTCAGCAGGTGGCCCTCGGCCAGCTCGAAGCCGCCCTGCACTTCCTCCGCCACATTCGCCATGGCCTCCGCCTGCGCGCCGGGCTCGAGCCCGGAGAGGTCCACCGTCCGCAGCGGGCTCTTCCCGGTGGGGGCGGCGTTCTCCTGCCGCCAGTCCGCCCCGTCCCGTGTGAGGCGCAACCGGAGCGCGTCGTGGTGCTCCACCAGCACCCGCAGCGCCTTCTCCAGGAGCTCGGGTTTCAGCTCCTCGCGCACGTCCAGCATCACCGCCTGGTTGAAGTGATGGGCCTGGGGCTCCCAGCTCTCGAGGAACCATCTCTGGATGGGCGTCAGCGGCAGCTCGCCGCTCACCGGTTCCTGCGCTCCCACCTCGCACGCCCGCGTCACCAGCGGGACCAGCCCGGCGATGGTGGGCTTCTGGAAGATCTGCTCCGGCGTCAGGCTCAGCCCCATCTCCTGGAGCCGGGCGAGCACCAGGATGGTGGAGAGGGAGTTGCCGCCCAGTGAGAAGAAGTTGTCGTGGATGCCCACGTGCTCGATGGCGAGCACCTCCTTCCAGACATGGATGAGCGAGTGGTGGAGGTCCGTGAGGGCGCCGCCGGGGACGCGCGGCTCGGGCGCGGGGTGGTGGGCGCTGGCCTGGGGGGACTCCCGCCGTTGGAGGAGGGCTGCCTCGAGGACGATGGGCTCGCACAGCTGCTCGATGCGACGCTCGGGATGGGCGACGGCGTCTTCGAGCAGCCGGAGGAAGTGCCCGGCCATGCGCGAGACCGTGTCCGCCGCGAAGAGGTCGGTGCTGTACTCCAGCATCCCCGTGAAGCCCTCGCGCGTCTCGGTGAGATCCAGGAGCAGCTCGAACTTGGCTGTCTGGCTGGAGGACTCCAGGGGGCGCAGACGAAGCTCCGGGAGTGCCAGCTCGGGAAGTGGCGCGTTCTGCAGGGAGAACATGACCTGGAAGAGAGGGGAGCGGCCCGGGTCACGAGGGGGGTTGAGGGACTCGACGAGCTTGTCGAAGGGGACGTCCTGGTGGGCGTAGGCGGCGAGGGTGGAGTCACGCACCTG
>NZ_DBNGVP010000194.1:0-22131 GCF_057119385.1 Archangium sp.
AAACAGAGGCGCGCTCGAGCCCGATGCACTCTTGCGGTTCCGCACGTCTCTCATTGCCGGCGGTGTCGAAGATCAAGCAGTCGCGGAAGTTCCCCCGGTCCTGCATGAACTGAACGATGGGTTGAGAGAAGCCGGCGCCTTGTGGCTGTTCGGCATGTTCCGGTCCTGGAAGCGCGCCCACTGAGCTCACAGCAGGAACGTCTGGAACGGCAGATCGCTCCTTCCATCGCCGATGCTGAGGGGCACCCATTCGCCGGGAGCATTGGGCCGGGAGTCGAAGAACCCATCACCGCCCGGGTAGGGATTGCCCACGGGTCCTTGACGCAGGCCGCAGTCGCCCGAGGAGGACAAGACGATGGCGAAGCGGGTCCCCGCCGAGAGCGCGACGGGCTCGGGGAAGGCGATCCTCGTGAACTCATCGGACGAGGGGAGCCCGGTGGAGGGAACAGTTCGTGACGCCAGGAGGGTCCCGTCTGGCAGCTCACCCTGGACCCCACGGATCTCGACCCGCAGCTCGCCCGAGGCGCAAGACACGGGCAGGGCCACTTCGCCCAGGTATCCATCGCTTCCAGCCGTCACGACCTGGGCGAGCTTCTGCTCGCTCTCCCCGCCAATGGCAGACACAGCCTCCGATGAGGTGCTCGGCTGTTGTTGATCGAGCAGGAAGACCGCGAAGGGCGAAGAGACCGTCACGAGCGCCCTGGCATCCTTCGGCTCGGCCCTGGCCGCGAGCGTGTAGCCCATGCCACGCGAGTCGATGCTCAGGCCCTCGAACGAGGCGATCCCCATCGCGTTGGTCGAAGCGGTGGTACTTCCCGAAAGTGTCCCCTGGCCCGGGTTGGTCTCGAGCGAGAGCGAGACGGTGACTCCTGAAACGGGCATGCCTTCCGCGTCCAGTGCCTTGAGCTGGATGGCGGGAGCGAGCCGGGTCCCAACGGTCGCGCGGCCTGGCTGGGTGAGGAAGACGAGCTGCGTGGGGGGCAGGGGCCCGGAGCAGGCCAGGGAGAGGAGCGCCACCAGCAAGAGGCCGTGGCGGGTCGGGGGAAGACGGCAGTGCCGCGTATCCATTCTTGACTCCATTCAGGTGCCCGGGGCGGACACCGTGCCGTGGCTCGGGGCCAACCCCCGAGGAACTGGCGGGTGTCATTAGCATGAACCGCGCCAGGGCTCGGGCAGCGGAAAGGGGCGGAGCCAACCCTGGTCGACATGTCGACGATGCGTCGATAACCGTTTTCGAGGCGTCGAAGTGTCTCCCGCCGGTGGTTCAGGGCGAGGCGGCGGTGGTGAAGTCGCGCCACGCGGAAGAGCTGATGGCGCCATCGACCCGGTGCCTCAACAGCTACCGGAAGCGGTGGCGCCCTCACCGAGGCTCACGTTCTCGCGCCACCCGAAGCCCGTGTAGCGCGAGGGGATGGCGGTCGGCGTCGTCCGCACGGGTTGCAGCGAATAGAGCGTGCCGGTGGTGACGGCCGGACCTGCCCATTGCACTTGCGCCGAGTAGGTGCGCCCGGAAGCGTTGTTGTTGAGATGGAGCACCGAGGGTTCCGCGCGGACCTCCGGCGAGGCGAACAGCACGATGGGGTCGCCCGTGGCCGTGTCGCCACCGGAGAGGTTCCCCTCCAGGGTCCCCGTGCGAGGCGTCGGCGCAAGGGTTCCGAGGAGGGTGAGCGTGAGGGTTTGACGCGAGAGTCCCCTGTAGACCGTGGCGATCCGCGAGCCATTGGCCAGCACGGCGACGTCATAGGGGGCTTTCACTCCCGTGAGACTGAAGGCGCCTGAGCTGTCCGTGACGGTGGGGGCCGTGCGGCCCAGGACGAGAATCGAGGCATTCGGGACTGGGTTCCCCTGGGTGTCCACCAACGTCCCGCTCACGGACAGGCTGGTGGGCGGGGTGCCTCCATCTCCGGAGCCCGCATCGGGATTCATCGGGTCGGAGCCTCGACTCTCGGGACACGCCGCCAGCAGCACGGCGCAACAGCACAACAGCAATGACGTTCTCTTCATTGGACAGCGGGAGTCGTCTGCGCCCATGGCCCGGCGAACCTACAGCGCGGCCCCGTCGAGTGTGAGGTCGAAGAGGCCCCGCGCACTCCACGTCCAAGTCGAACGTACGCAACGCATGAGAGGGATGGCCTCTGGGCCGCTGCTTCCGGCGCGACGGACGGCTCCTCGAGACCGCGCCCCCACCCGGCGACGGCCCGGTGGGTTCCACCTGGTGCTTGACGACCCATAAGCGAAGGCTTATGTGTTGGGCATGCAGAGCGCGGCCGAGTCCGAGAACAAGATCTTCCAGGCGCTGGCGGACCCCAGCCGGAGGGCGATCTTCGAGTCCCTCACGCAGGGCGAGGCCGCGGTGAAGGATCTCACGGCGCGTTTCGACATCTCGCAGCCGGCGGTTTCACAGCACCTCGCCGCGCTGAAGGACGCCGGGCTGGTGGACAGCCGGCGCGAGGGGCGCTGCGTCTACTACCGGGTGGAGCCGCGCGGCATGAAGCCCCTCATCGACTGGATCTCCCGCTACCGCGCCTTCTGGACGGAGCGCGTGGGCCGCCTCGAACAGCTGCTCGACAAAATGGACCAATGAACCCCACCGACAAGACCGCTCCCTCCCAGACCGCATCCCTCTCCCTCGAGTTCGATTTGCGGCATCCGCCCGAGAAGGTGTGGCGGGCGCTGACCATCCCCGAGCTGCTCAACGAGTGGCTTCTCCCCATCGTCGAGCTCCACCTCGAACCGGGGGCCTCGTTCACCTTCAAGGCGCAGCCGCAGCCCGGCTGGGATGGGACCGTGAACTGCCGGTTCCTGGAGATCGAAAAGCACAAGAAGCTCAGCTACGCGTGGGTCGTCGGCGACTTCCTCGACACCGTCGTGACCTTCACCCTGACGCCCACGGCGTCGGGCACCCGGTTGTTCCTGGAGCAGTCCGGCTTCAGGCCTGAGCAGAAGCAGAACTTCGGTGGTGCGCGTTACGGCTGGAAGATGATGGGCGGGAAGCTCGTCGACCTGCTCGCGAGGGTCTCATGAACTGGAACAGGTGGATTCGGGAAACGCATCGCTGGCTGTCCATTGCCTTCACGGTGGCCGTCATCGCCAACATCGGCCTCAAGTTCACCGAGAAGCCCGGCGCGGAGGCGGCGGGACCGGATCAGACCGCCATGCGGGTGGGCATGCTGGCGCTGTTCCCTCTCATCGTGCTCCTGTTCACCGGTCTGTATCTGTTCGCGCTGCCGTATGCGGCCAGGTGGCGCAGGGCCGGCGCACCGGTAGTCGAGCAGCAACCCCGTACGCACCTGGAGTGACGGCGATGCCCGGCAAGACGACGAAGAAGGCCCCGGCGAAGAAGACAGTGGCGAAGAAGACGGCCGCGAAGAAGCCCGCCGCCGGGCGTGTCGCGGCGAAGGCGGCGAAGCCGGGCAAGGCCGCCGCCAGCTCTTCAGCGCCCATGAGCGCCTCCGCGCGGATCGACCAGCGGATCGCGAGCCTGGGCGATTGGCGAGGGGCGCGGTTGGCGGAGATCCGCAAGCTCATCCACGAGGTCGACCCCGAGGTGGTCGAGGACTGGAAGTGGATGGGGACGCCCGTGTGGTCGCACGAGGGGATGTACGTTCTCGCCAACCCTCACAAGGACAAGGTGAAGATCACCTTCTTCCACGGGGCCCAGCTCCCCGACCCCCAGAAGCTCTTCAACGCGGGGCTCGAGGGGGGCAAGTGGCGGGCGATCGACCTTCGCGAGGGAGACAAGCTCGACACGCCCGCTCTCAAGGCGTTGCTGCGCGCGGCGGTGGCCTACAACACCGCGCACCCGGTGCCCAAGAGCAAGGGCTCGAGAGCGTAGAGCGCGGGGCGCGGTGGAGGGCCGCCGGGCCTAGACCGCCGGCGCGCTGCCCTTCCCCTTCGTGGAGACCCAGGAGCCCTGGCGCCAGGCCATGGCCTCCTCCCGCCCGGCATCGAGCTGGAAGAGGTAGAGCCACTCGTTCTCCACCAGCTGGCGCACGTGCGGGTGCTTCTCCAGCACCCGCTCGATGGCGGGACGCGGGGCCTCGATGAACACGCTCAGGCGCAGCGGCGTGTGCATCCAGCGCGAGCCGTCATGCAGCGACTGCATCGGCAGCCCGATGCGCAGGTCCCCTCCATTGCCCTCGAAGACCCCGACGTTGCCGCCCACGACGTTGTGCAACACCTTGTTGCCACTGCCGTAGCGCGCGTTGTCCACCGTGGAGGCGTAGTACTGGAGGTTGATCCAGTGCGTCACCACCATCGGCGCCGTCATGATGAGCTCGAGGATGGCGAAGTCCGTGTCCTCCTCCCAGCGGTAGTCGTGCAGGAAGGACCTGCCGGCCAGGTCCACGTGCCGGCAGTGCTCGCGCGGCGCGACGATGAACGCCGCGTTGTTGGCGAGCCCCCACTCGGGCCGCACCTGCGACCAGTCCCGGGCTCGCGCGGAGACGGCCTCGCGCAACGCCTCCCCCTCGAGCCCCGGCAGCCCCAGGTGCACCGCCCGCTCGGCCCGCGTCCAGTGGCCCGCCTCGTCGAGCCAGCCCTTCAGCGTGGACACCTCCTCCTGGTGGCTCCCGGGCAGCTCGTCCAGGTCGAACAGCTCGACCGCGTCCGTCGTCGTGTTGTGCAGCCCCGCGACGAAGCGCGTGCTCCCGGGCACCTCGATGCCCCGCGCCGCGAGGCCCTCGCGCACCTCCGGCTCGTTGAGCAGCGCCGCCACGGCCCGGGCGTTGACCTCGCCCGTCTGTCCGCAGCACGCACCGCAGTCGAGCCCCGCCGCATGCGGGTTGTTGACCGTCTCGCTGCCATGGCCGATGAGCACCACGAGCCGGGCGAAGCCGCGGGTGAGGCTCATGGCCCGGAGGATGCCCGCCGCCAGCTCGCACCGCGCCGCCAGCCCCAGCTCTCCGCCTCCCGCCACCCCGGTCAGCCGCGGCTTGCGGTGCGCGTGCTCGGCGTCCGAGAGCCCGGCGCGCTCCGGGAGCGGCACCGGCCGGCCGAGGCCCAGGCTGTCACTCACCAGCCTGCCCGCGGAGAAGAGGCCCAGGGCCTCGACGAAGGAGAAGCCAGACACCGCGCCCGTCTTGAATTGCTTCCACAGGGCGCTGAAGTCGAGCCGCTGGGCGCGCCGGGTGGCCACCGCCTCCGGCACCTCCGTGTCGGTGACGCGCAGCCGGGGCGCGAGCAGTCCGGGCAGTTGCGGCCGGGTGGCCGGGGAGGCCAGCGGCTGGTACTCGATGGGCAACCCGAAGAACCCCGCGAACCCGAGCGTCTGCACCGAGGGGCTCTGCAGCTCGAGCGCCCGGCGGAACACCTCGGAGCGCACGTCGATGCAGAACACGGCCTGGACCGAGGGATTCGAGACGCGGTCCTTCCCGAGCCCCGCCGGAAGCTGACGGCAGAGCGTGTCCTGGTAGGCGAGCTCGAGCGCCCGGTGCAGCACCCAGTCATCCGCCTGGGACTCCTCGGCGGCGCGGTCGATGGCGGTCCAGCCGGCCATGGCCACCTGCCACCGCGCGGCCACGGCCTGCCCACCGGAGCGGTGCAGCAGCCACTCCCACGCGAGACGGATGGCGAGCAGCTCCACGAGGTGCCCGTCGCTCCGGCCCTCGAGCCGTGCCGTCCAGCGCCGGTACGCGCACCAGGCCGCCCAGCCATTGATGTCCAGCAGGAGCGACGTGAGGTAGTGCTCGCGCTCGGCGGGCGCGATGTCCAGCGCGGTGAGGGCCGAGGCGATGAGCGCGCCTGCGTCTCCCGGCAGCTCGCGCACCAGGTCGCGGTACTCCTTCAGGCCCATGAGGAGCGCGGGGCTCCGGTCGTCCTGGGCCTGCCGGTGCCAGCTCGCGTAGAGGCCTCCCCGCCGGTCCGGGCCGAGCTGCGCCTGGCCCTGGTCGAAGTACGCGGCGCAGAACTGGCTCAGGCTGTGCGTCACGAAGTCGTGCCAGGACATGCCATGGACGAGGTCTCTCCGGTTGTCGAGCACGTCCGTCACCCGCGCGCGGCGCGGGGGCGGCGGCGAGTCGAGCTCGAGCAGGGCCGTCATCCGCTCCACCGTCCGGGGCGAGTCGAGCTGGACGAGGGCCTCGCGCAGGTGCTCGGTGCGGAAGCGGCCCGTGCGCCACTGCTCGCGGTACCAGGCGCGTGGCATCAACAGCCGGCTGCCGGAGAGCGACGTCAGGCGGGCGGAGACCTCCGGGAGCGGCGCGTCGATGAAGTTCCAGAAGGGGTTGACCGCGATGAACCGGTCCAGCGGCCAGGTGGGGGCGATGCGGGCGCAGGCGCGCTCGACGGCCTCCTCGAGTCCAGCCGGGCCCAGCAGCTCCAGGGCGGCGGTGGTGGTGGGGGGGGTGGCGGTGTGCGTCTGGCCCATGGTCAGGCCTCCAGGGTCTCGATGACGGGGGAAGGACGGCCGTGGGGGGCGCGGGGCGGGAGCCTCGGGGGCCAGAGCCGGAAGGTGAGGCGGGTGAAGCTCTCGTCGAGGTAGAGCCCGGCGAAGAGGCGCGGGTAGAGCGTGCGCGCCAGGCGTCCCTCGGGCCGCGCGTGCATGACGGCCTGGAGCACGAAGAGCAGCCCGAAGCCCACGAGGACGAGGGCCAGCCGCGGTGCCATGGCTCCGTCCTGGGCCGGCGCGGCGAGCAGCTGCCCGAAGGCCGTGTGCCAGGTGAAGGAGAGCGTGGCGACACCCAGGGCGCTGAGCCCCACCGTGACGAGGCGGCGCCAGCCCCCGCCCACGCCGCGCACGAGGAGCGGCGTGAGTGCCAGGCCCATGACCCCGGCGAGGGCCCACGCGGCGGGCTGCTGGCGCGAGCTCGCACCGGACAGGGTGCCCACCGCGGTGACGGCGAGGAGCGCGACGCCCGCCGCGGCGAACCACCGGCCGAGCCCCACCGGCTCCCGCTTCGCCACGAGCGCCTGCGTGCGCCACTGGTCCACGGTGCTGCCCGAGCTCAGGAAGGCGTGGGCCTTGTAGAGCGAGTGCGCCACCAGGTGCAGCAGCGCGAAGGACCAGGCGCCCAGGCCGCACTGCACCAGCATGAAGCCCATCTGCGCGCAGGTGGACCACGCGAGCGACACCTTGATGCTCACCCGGGTGGTCATCACCAGCGCCGCCACCACCGCCGTCGTGGTGCCGATGAGGACGAGCAGCGTCTGCGCGAGCTCGGCCTTCGCCATGAGGGGCGCGAGGCGGATCATCAGGAAGCCGCCGATGTTCACGATTCCCGCGTGCAGGAGCGCGGAGACGGGGGTGGGGGCCTCCATCACCTGGAGGAGCCAGCCGTGGAAGGGGAGCTGGGCGCTCTTGAGCGACACCCCGAGCACCAGCAGCACGGTGGCCGCCTGCACCGCCGCGGGGAGCGAGGGGGTGGCCTCGGCCCAGGCATGGAGGTCCGCGAGCTCCAGGCTGCCCACGTGCGAGCCGAGGAGCGCGAGGGCGCCGAGCATGCACAGGTCCGCCACGCGGCTGACGAGGAACTTCTTGTGGGCCGCGACGAGCGCCTGCGTCCTGTCGGCGTAGAAGGTGAGCAACTGGTGGAGCGTCAGGCTGGCCGCCATCCAGGCGAGCACGAGCACCAGCAGGTTGCTGGAGAGGATGAGCACCATCACCGCGGCGAGCGTGGCCAGGAGCCAGCGCAGGTAGCGGGGCCGTCCGGGGTCCCCGTGCAGGTACGCCCGGGAGAAGCGCAGGATGACGAGGCCGATGAAGCCGACCAGCGCCAGCATGACGAGGGTCACCCCATCGAGCCGCACGCCCGGAAGCAACAGGTGCTGCGTGGTGAGGAAGTCGTTCATGCGGGGAGATGTACTCACCCCGAACGTTCATGAAAAATTCATAATAGAGCTTGGAGCGTTCTGTTCTATGGAACGGCCATGGCGGAGACCGTCCTCAACTTCCATCACCTGCGGTACTTCTGGGCCGTCGCGAAGGACGGCAACCTGACGCGGGCGGCGCGGCGCCTGCGGGTGTCGCAGTCGGCGCTGTCCACGCAGATCAAACAGCTCGAGGAGCAGCTCGGACAGGCGCTCTTCGTGCGCGAGGGGCGCGGGCTGGAGCTGACCGAGGCGGGCCGTATCGCCCTGGAGTACGCGGAGGGCATCTTCACGGCCGGCGGCGAGCTGCTCGCGACGCTGAAGGACGGCCGGCGGCGAGAGCACGTGCTGCGGGTGGGTGCCGTCGCCACGCTCTCGCGCAACATCCAGGAGTCCTTCATCAAACCGCTGCTCGAGGAGCCCGGCGTGCAACTGCGCCTGCTGTCCGGGAGCCTCGACGAGCTGCTCCACCGGCTGGAGGCGCACGCGTTGGATCTGGTGCTCTCCAACCGGCCGGTGCAACGGGACGCGGGGCGGCCCTGGCACTGCCGCCGCATCGCCCAGCAGCGCGTCAGCCTGGTGGGCCGGCCCCGGGAGAAGGCCTTCCGCTTCCCCCGGGACATCGCCAGTGTGTCCATGCTCCTGCCGGGCCCGGACAGCGAGCTGCGCGCCGCGTTCGACGCGCTGTGCGAGCAGCTCGGCGTGCGCGTGCGCGTCCTCGCGGAGGTGGATGACATGGCGATGATGCGTCTGCTCGCGCGCGATGCCCGGGCCGTCGCGCTGCTGCCCTCGGTGGTCGTCCGGGACGAGCTGCGCGGCGGCGTGCTGCAGGAGTACTGCGTCGTGCCGGGCCTGCACGAGAGCTTCTACGCCATCACCGTGGAGCGCCAATACCAGCACCCGCTGCTGCGGCCCCTGCTCTCGCGCAGCGAGGACGAGCTGCTGGCCATGGGCCGCGACGCTCCGGACGGCGAGGACGCCTGAGGCGGCGCGGGCGGCAACGCTGGTTGGTCAACGGTGCGGGAGCGCCCCCGTGTCAGCCGTCCCCCTCGGTGGTGTATGCACCATGCGGGGAGGACAGCGAACCATGCTCAAGGTGGCCATCATCGTCGGAAGCACGCGTCCGGGCCGCAAGGCCGAGGCCGTGGCCCGTTGGGTCCTCGAGCTCGCGAAGACGCGCACCGACGCGGACTTCGAGCTCGTGGACATCCAGGACTTCCAGCTGCCGCTGCTCGACGAGCCGGTACCGCCCGCCATGGGGCAGTACACGAAGCCGCATACCCAGGCCTGGGCCGCGAAGATCGACGCCTTCGACGCCTACGTCTTCGTGACGCCCGAGTACAACCACGGCACGTCCGGCGCGCTCAAGAACGCCATCGACTTCCTGTACCGCGAGTGGAACAACAAGGCGGCGGGCTTCGTCAGCTATGGCAGCGCCGGGGGAACGCGCGCCGTGGAGCAGCTGCGTCTGGTCATGGGCGAGCTACAGGTCGCCGACGTGCGAGCCCAGGTCATGCTCTCGCTGCGCACCGACTTCGAGAACTACACCACCTTCAAGCCGGCGCCCCACCACGAGGCGTCGGTCAAGGCCATGCTCGACCAGGTCATCGCCTGGGGTGGGGCGTTGAAGCCGCTGCGGAAGAAGTGACGCGGCGGCCGGTCATTCCCAGTCGTACGCGATGTCGGCGATCTTCCCCGCGGAATCCAGGCGGAAGGTCCACTTCATCGTGACATCCTCGCCGTACACCGCGCGGTAGACGCGCTTGCGCGAGTCTCCGTCCTTCTGGTCCTCGAGCAGCGTCAACCGGCGCAGCGGCGGCATGAGGGCATTGCCCGGAGTGCCGAAGCCCTGGAGAACGGGCAGCAGCTCCTGCTGGGCGCTCGGCGCGAAGGCGGCGGCATCGAGCGTGCCCTGGAGCAGGCCGTCCACCGCTCCGCGAAGCACCTCCGTCAGCGCCGGCTCCGCGTCCGGAATGCCCGGGGCGTTCAGCTCCGGCAGCGGCGGCAGGTAGAGGCTCGCGATGTTGGGGGCCAGCAGGGGCAGCAGCGCCTGCTCGTTGGTCAGGACGATGACCGTCAGCTTCTTCTCCGGAACGCGCAGCACGTCCCCCAGCGCGCCGCCCCCGGAGTGCCCGAAGGTCTTCAAGCCCCGCAGCGTGCCGTGGGTGAAGGCCACGCCGAAGTCGCCCTCGCGGCCGTCGTTCAGCTTGAAGGGCGTGGCGGCGGCCTGTTGCGACTCGGGCGTCAGCAGCGTGCCCTGGTCCATGGCCACGGCCCAGCGGACGAGGTCCCTCACGCAGGAGAACGCTCCGCCCGCGGAGTAGGTGTGGGGCGGGTAGAGGAACCAGGCACGCTGCTGCGCGCCGTCCTCGTAGCGGTAGGTGGTGGCCCGGCGGGGGATGACGTCGGCGATGCGCACCGGCCCCTGCTGCCGCGCGTGCTCGAAGCGCGTGCACGTGAAGCCGAGCGGCTCGAAGACGCGGCCGCGCAGCAGCTCCTCGAAGCCCTGGCCCGTCACCTTCTCCAGCACGTGGGTGAGCACGACGAAGTCCGTGAGGCCATACGCGCTGCGCTCGCCGGGCGTGTACTCCAGCGGCGCCTTGCGGGCGGACTCATACCGCTCGGCGACCGAGGCGTCGGTGCGGGTCTGCTCCTCGGAACCCTTCTTCAAACCCGACGCCACGCCCGACGTGTGGGCGGCGAGGTGCCGCACGGTGAGCCCCTTCCACGTCTCGGGCGCGTCGGGCAGGTACGTCGAGAGCGGCTCGTCCAGGCCGAGCTTCCCCTCCTGCGCCAGCAGCATCACCAGCGTGCCGGTGAAGATCTTCGTGGCGGAGGCGATCTGGAACGCGGTGTCCGGTCCGCTCTTCGCCTCGGCTTCCAGGTCCGCGAGGCCGTAGGTGGAGAGGTTCTCGAGGTGACCGTCGCGGACGACGGCCACGGCCGCGCCGGGGACATGGTTCTTCTCCAGGACGGCCTGGATGTAGGCGTCGGTGGCGCGCGCGGCGTGGGAGGTCGCGCAGCCCGCGGAGAGCAGCAGGGCGGGCAGGAGGAGGAGGGCAAGGGAGCTCGAACGCATGCGCCCCCGGCTAGCAGTCGAGGACGGGCCTGTCGACAGGACCTTGCCTTCGGGCCTCCAGGCTCAAGGAGCTGGAGTCCTCCGAGCCCTCACGCGCCACGAGGGCCGCCGAGCGGTTGCGGGCCCTGCCCGCCTTCACGCGCCTGTCTCCGGGGGAGCTGCTCGCCCGCGGGGACTCGGTGCGCCGCAAGCACGCGCTGGCCGTCATCGCCCACGAGCACGGCCACGCCTCCTGGGCCGAGCTCGAGCAGGCCCTGGGCGAGGACGAGGACGCGCCGCCCCGGCTCGGCACGAGGAGCCGGGCGTGGACCTCGAGGAGGAGCTGCAGGTGCTGCTGGCCCTCTGGCTGGACCGGCTGCGCCCCTATGGGGATGCCGGGTACAACGCCATGCCGTCGTGAGACTCCTGCTCCCCGGGGCGCCACAGCCAGGCGGCGCCTCGGACGCCACTCGAGTCGCCGTGCAGCGCGGGGCGCAGGGGCGTGTCCACCTCCGCGCCGAAGACCCAGCGGGCCCACAGCTCCGGCACCAACCGGTACAGCGCGGAGACATTGGACATGCCGCCGCCCAGCACGATGACGTCCGGGTCCAGGATGTCGATGACGTGGGCGAGGCCGCGCGCCAGCCGCTCCGCGTAGCGCTGGAGCACCGTGACGGCGGCGGGCTCACCGGCCTCGGCGCGCGCGGCGATGTCCGGCCCGGGGAGGCGGGTGCCGGTGAGGCGCGCGTAGTCGTTCTCGAAGCCGGTGCCGGACACCCACGTCTCCAGGCAGCCGCGCTTGCCGCAGTAGCAGTCCGGGCCGGGAGTCTCCTCCGGCGTGGCCCAGGGCAGCGGGTTGTGGCCCCACTCGCCGCCCACGCCATTGCGGCCCACATGCGGGCGCCCGCCGAGCGCCACGCCCGCCCCCGTCCCCGTGCCGAGGATGGCGGCGAACACCACGGCCTCGCCCGCGGCGGCGCCGTCGCTGGCCTCGGACACGGCCAGACAGTTGGCGTCATTGGCCAGACGGACGGGGCGGCCCAGCACCCGCGCCAGGTCCCGGTCCAGCGCACGTCCATTCAGCCACACCGAGTTGGCGTTCTTCACGAGCCCGGTGCGTGAGGACAGGGTGCCCGGAATGCCCACGCCCACGCTGCCGCGCTGGCCCGTCTGTCTTTCCAGCCGCGCGCACAGCCGGGCGATGGTCTGGAGTGTCCCCTCGTAATCATCTCGCGGGGTGGGGACGCGGTGGCGCCCCAGCTCGCGTCCGTCGTCGCCGAGGGCGAGCGCCTCGATCTTCGTTCCGCCGAGGTCGATGCCGATGCGCACGTGTTGCCTCCTGGACGGCGAGGATGCCACGCATTGCAAGGGAAGCCCCTGCCTTTTCATGGGCGGACGTCAGGAAAAAAGCAGCCCGGGTGGATTCAAACGAGACACGCTGAATCGAGACAGACAGCGAGGCACCCGGTGCTAGAGTGGCACGCCTTTCCCCCCAACCCCCAACGAAGGAGCCGGACATGAAGAGCCCCTGGCTGAACGCAGTGGTCCTCGCGGTGGCACTGGCGGCGAGCGCTTGCGGCCCCACGGACGAGACGCAGGAGCTGGAGCAGGGCAACGTCGAGCAGCAGCTGCCGATGTGTGACGAGAATGGCGTGTGCCCCACGGGCTACTACTGTGACGGCAGCGTCTGCCGCCGGGGCCTCGTCGATGCGATGCTGTATGCGTGCACCGCCGACGGCCGATGCCCCACGGGCTACTACTGTGACGGCAGCGTCTGCCGCCGGGAGCTCGCGGCCCAGTAGATTCAGGAGAGCGCGGGCCTGAAGGGCCGCGCGCGAAGTGCCCGTGGGCTGTCTCGAGCAGGTCAGCCCACGGGCGGAGTCAGCGTTTCAGCAGCCGCTGCGGCAGTCCTGATAGCAGTTGGAGCTGTTCTCGATGCCACCGCAGTAGCCATCGCCGCACCAGGTGCCGTAGGTGCAGTCCTCGGGACAGGTGGACGGCTCCCCCTGGTTGCAGAAGCCATCGCCGCAGACGTAGAGGCCGTTCACCGGCTCGCGCTGCTGCTCGGGCGCGGCGAGGCAGCCGCCGGAGCAGTCCTGATAGCAGTTGGAGCTGTTCTCGGGGCCGCCGCAGTAGCCATCGCCGCACCAGGTGCCGTAGGTGCAGTCCTCGGGACAGGTGGACGGCTCCCCCCGGTTGCAGAAGGCATCGCCACACACGTAGAGGGCCGCCTCGTGCTGCCCCTGGGCCGTCTCGGGGGACTCCGTGCCGTCCACCGGGCCACACGCCGCCATCATCAGGGACGACAGTGCCGCAACCACCACTCCGGTCCACTTGCTCATGCAAGCTCCTTGGAAAAGGGAAATCCGGAGGTTACCAGACAGCCAGCCGTCGCCGAACCGGGGCCGCCTCGCACTTGCGCAGCCGAGCGGGCTCGACGCGGCTGGCTGCCCTGCCTTGCCGGGAACCGTTCAGCGTCCCACGTTTCCCACGATGGAATGGGCTCCGGGAGGGACGGGATGCTGCAACCGCTGATGGCGCTGCTGGCCATGGCCAGTCTCGGCGCGGCTGGAGGGACGGCCACTCCGCCGCGCTGCACGGTGGACTCCGGCTCGGGACCGCTCACCGTCCTGCGCGCCGAGGACTGCACCGAGCTGACGCGGTTGCGCGAAGAGCGGGACTCGTTGCGCCAGCGCTTGAGCGAGGTCCAGCGGGAGCCCGGCGAGGGCGCCACGGGGGGCTCGGGCGAGGAAGGCATCGCCGAGCCGCCGTCACCACCACCGCCGCCCGCCGCGACCCTGGAAGCGGCTCCTCGAGCGGAGCCGGGCGCGGTGACGGAGGAGCTGCGCGCGCTGCGCCGGGAGGTGGCGGAGCTGCGGCAATCCCTGTCGGAGGCGGAGGCCCGCCGCGCCGCGCCGGTGGAAGCGCCGAAAGCCGAGCCGCCCGCGCGGGAGGAGAAGTCCGAGCGCGAGGAGGCGCTGGAGCTGCTGCGCAACACGGACATGCTGACGGTGCAGAACGCCAACCCGGCGGAGCGGCAGGTGCTGGGCGAGGTGAACGTGGCCAACCGCACGCAGACGGGCGAGGTGGGTTTCATCCTGGAGCCACAGGTGCGGGTGGGGACGCCGTGGAAGGTGGAGTTCGGCGCGGGCGCGCAATTACAGAACCTCGCGGGCGAGCAGTCGGGCACCACGGGCGCGGTGTCCGCCTATGCGCTGGGGCAGTTCTTGGATGAGAAGGGCGCCCGGCCGCAGTTGGCGTTGTGGGGCCAGGTGACGAGCCCGCAGGGGGACGAGGGCGTGAGCGCGGAGGCGCGGGTGCTGGCGACGAAGACGTTCGGCCAGACGCGGCTGCACGGCAACGTGGGCTACAGCGCCCGCCAGGACTCGGCGGATGACTACCTGCTGGGAGTCGCGGCGGACCATCCCATTGGCGACCGGCTGCTGCTGCAGGGCGATGCGTACTACGTGAATCCCCTGGGCGAGGGCGCGGCCTCGGTGAACGCGAGCGTGGGCACGGGCGTCCGGGTGGGCCGTGCGTTCGTGGTGACGGGGGCGGTGGGTGTGAACGCGACGAATGTCGATGTGGCGCCACGGCTGTTGTTCGGGGTGCTCGGGCGCATCTAGGGAGGAAGACATGCCCATTCTCTACTTGCTGATGGGGCTGGGGCTGCTGGCACTGTGGGTGGTGGCGCTGGTGCAGGGGGGCGTGGTGGGCTGGTTCCTCTGGCTGACCTTCGGGGTGGCCATCGGCGTGGTGATGCTGGCCATCCTCCACTTCGCCTACGAGTGGAGGCGGAGGGCGACGTGAGCAGGTGCCGCGGCGACGCGGCGGTCGAGAGGAGGCAGGCCGTGGAGAGCTGGAAGATGCCCGAGAAGGACCTGTCGACGAACGAGCTCGTCCGGCGGGCGATGAGCGAGGCGCGGCTGTTGGCGAAGGCGGAGCTGCTCCACGCGAAGGTGGAGCTCGCGCAGGAGGTCCGCGCCGCACGGGCCTCGGGCATCTTCGTGGGCGGTGGCGCGGCGCTGGCGCTGGTGGGCCTGGCCCTGCTCTTCGTCGCGGGGGCGGCGGCGCTCGCGTTGCCGCTGTGGGCCGCGGCGCTGCTCGCGGCGGGCGTGGCCTTCGTGCTCGCGGCGGTGCTCGGTGCCATCGCCTGGACGAAGCTGCCGAAGAAGCCCATGCGCCACACGATGGAGCGCCTGTCGATGGACCTCGACGAGCTCCGCCAGCACATGGAGCTCTCGAAGCACTGAGGTCCTCGCGGGCTTCGGATGGCTGGCCACACACCGCGCCGGGCCGCTAGGGTTCCGCGTGCGCCGGGGGCCATGCGGGCTCCCGTGACGCTTTCCGTAACACCTTCCGGAGACATCGACGATGCGGCTGCGCACGACCCTCCTGCTGGGCCTGCTCACTGGCTGTGCCACCCCGGCTTCCTCCTCGAGGACCGAGGCCCCGTCCCAGGCCCCCGCCGAGGCCGCTCCACCCCCGGCCTCCGCCGGGTCCGCTCCCGCCTCGGAGAAGAGCGACGTGAAGGCGCTCTTCGCGCGCGAGCTGGCGCCACTGTCCAAGCAGAAGGTGTCCGCGCCGGATGGCTCCTTCACGGGCGAGGTGGAGGCCACGGGCGCTCCCACGCTCCAGGCGGGCGAGGGGCTGTTCGTGCTCAGCATTCCGCTGGGCACCGGCAGTCCGCTGACGTGCTTCGTGTACTCGCAGCCGGTGGACGCGGGCGGCGCCATCTACCGGCTGGTGGAGATGGCGGGGCAGCGCACGGAGCTCCAGCGCGTGCGCATCACGGACATCCGGCTCATCGGCGAGAGCCCGGCCGTGTACGCCGAGGCCGAGTACCGGGTGAACGGGCCTCGGGGCAAGGCGGCGGGGCTGGCCAAGATGATGGTGTACGCCGATGACCGGGTGCCGCTGGTGTGCACGCACGACGAGCCGGGCTACTCGGAGAGCTTCGCGCGGGTGACGAGCGGGCTGGCCGCTTCGCTCCAGGGCTCCGGCGGGACGCCACCGGCCTCGCGCTACTTCGAGTTCAGCGTCATCCGCGTGCGGGGCCTCCCGGTGGGCTTCGAGAAGCACACCATTCGCGAGGCGGCGGGCGGCGGGCGGCTGACGGAGGTGGAGTCGAGTCTCTTCTTCCCGCGCTCGCCCCGGGAGCTGAGCGTGCACGACAGCGTCTCCTCGGAGCTGTCCGACAAGGACGGCAAGCTGGTGGCGCGCGACTTCGCCCGGGCCAGCAATGGCGAGCCCGACATCCAGATGGCGCTCGAGCAGGTGCAGGGCCGCGAGTACCACTACGAGGGCACGCACCTGGGCAAGGCGCTCAACGGCACCTTCACCGCCCCGGCGGACCTGGCCACCGAGCCGGGCACCGCGCGCCTGCTGCGCGAGCGCTTCCTGCCGGGCCCGGAGCAGGAGGTGACGCTGCACTACTACATTCCCACCGCCAACCCGGCGGCGCCGGTGCAACAGGTGCTGCGCAAGGGCGCGGCCGGCTCGCGCGAGCTGAGCGTCGAGATGGGCCCCTTGAAGGCCACGCTCACCCTGGACGCCCAGGGCATGGGCGAGAAGATGGTGGCCCCCCTGGGCGACACGGAGATGGTGCGCGAGCGCGTCCGCGTGCGCGGGACGCCGTGAAGCCCGTCTGAACGCACGTGGTATATGGCCCGCCATGCCGTCCACCGCCGGGGCCTCCCGCGCCCGCCTGCTGCTCGCCTACCTCGCCTGTTTCGTCCTCTGGGGCTCCACCTGGTCCGTCGTGAAGGTGGGCCTCCAGGACCTGCCCCCGCTGCGCTTCGCCGGGGTGCGGATGCTGCTCGCCGGCCTGGTGCTGCTGCCCTTCAGCGGATTGCTCCGCGTCCGGCCCGGCGCGCGCACCCTGGGGATGCTCATGGGCGTGGGCGTGCTGCAGATCGCCCTCCCGTATGGGCTGCTCTTCGTCGCCCAGCAGTGGATTCCCTCCAGCTGGTCCGCGCTCCTCTTCTCCACCTACGCCGTGTGGCTGCTGCTGGTGGGGCGCCTGCTGCTGCCGGATCAGCCGCTCACGCCCCTCAAGCTCCTGTCCGCGGGGCTGGGGCTCTCCGGCATCGTCGCGCTCCAGTACGAGCACCTGCACGGCGTGGGCCTCACCGGCCTGGTGCTGGCCGGGTGCGTGCTCACGCTGGTGGCCACCGTCTCCATCTCCCTGGCCAACGTGCTCGTCCGCCGCTCGCTGGCGCACGTGCCCACCCGCCTCTCCGTCTGCGTGCAGACGCTGAGCAGCTCCGTGCTGCTGCTGGCCGCCTCCGCCGCCCTCGAGTCCCACCTGCCCGGCCACTGGACGCCCCGCGCCCTGCTCTCCATCACCTACCTGGCGGTGGGCGCCACCGCCCTCACCTACCAGCTCCTCTTCTGGCTCCTCGCGCGCGTGCCCCTGGCCGTCATCGGCGTCATGCCGTTGCTGGACACGCTCGTGGCCGTGTTGCTCGGCGTGGGGATGCTCGGCGAGCGCGTGGATGCCTCGCTGCTGGTGGGCGGCGCCCTCATCCTCTCCAGCGCGGCCCTCGCCAACCTCCCGTCGTCTCCTCCCGCTCCGGCCCCCTCCGCTCCCGCCGAGGCCTCCTCCACTCCCGAGCCCCTGGCGTCTCCTCCCCGCCGGGCCGCCTGAAGTGTTCACGGGCTCTTCTCCGCCGCGCGGTGTCGGCTAGGATGCCGCACCCGCGGGGGGATGGGGCAATGTGCCCCACCGGGGGGCCGGGCGTGTCGCTCAACGAACACAGGGGGTTCCGGAAATGACCACACCCGGCGTGGACGGCGCTCACGGCGCGTTCGAGCGAGCGGCTGATCGGCTATACCTGCGCCATTCGGATGAGCCGCTGGCGGTGGCCATCGGACGGATCCTCCGGGGCGCGGTTTTACCTGGAGCCCCGGTTGTGTCAGGATTTCCGGGATGCGCATGGATGCCAGCAACCCGCCCTCCAGAAGGCGGGCAGGCCGAACGGGGCCGGTAACGGGAGGGCGCACGGCATGAGTGGCGTCAGCGGGGAAATGCATGCGGTGCGCTCCGAGGCCGAGCTCGACGTGGAGCGGCGTCTGGCATTGGCCACCATGCAGGACACCATTCGAGGGATGCACTTCCGGAGCGTGAAGGACGCGATGTTCGCGCTCCGGGGCGCGGCGGCGATGGAGGAGTGCCTGACGGAGTGCGGAGGGGTGCGCAGCTTCGTGGACCTGTTCGCCTACCCGGCCGGGGACTTCCTGCGGATGGCGAGGCGGGCGGCGTGGATGATGGAGGGGGCGGCCGGCAGCTTCGAGCAGTCGATGCGGATGCTGGGGTACATGGGGACGGCGGTGTTTTTGGGCAGCCAGGTGGGCCGGGCGATGCAGGTGCTCATCTCGGGCACGCCGCGGCGCGTGCTCGAGTACCTGCCCATGGCCTACAAGGTGGTGATGCCGGCGGGGAGCGGAATCTCCGTGAGCTTCCTGGGCCACACGCGGGCCTTCATCACCTTCGAGCGGGACTTCCTGCCGGTGCAGTACGTGGAGGGCGCGCTGGAGGCGCACCTGAAGCAGGCGGGAGCGCGCTCGGCGCGCATCGTGGGGCGGCCGAAGGCGCCGCTGAGCAGTGAGTACGAGCTGAGCTGGGACTTCTAGTCAGGGCCGCGGGGGCGGGGCGAGCACGTCGGCGCCCACGTCGGACAGGCGGGGCAGGCCGGCGAGCGCGAGCGCGTGGGCGGTGTCCTCGCGCAGCGAGTCGAGCACCTGACGCACGCCGTCCGCGCCCCCGGTGGCGAGCCCCCACAGCACGGGCCGGCCGAGCAGCACGGCGCGGGCCCCGAGGGCCAGGGCGCGCAGCACGTCGCGGCCGGAGCGCACGCCCCCATCCACGAGCACGGGGACGCGGCCCTGGGAGGCCTCGACGACTTCGGGGAGGGCCTCGGCGGTGGCGAGGGCGCCATCGAGCTGACGGCCCCCGTGGTTGGAGACGATGAGGCCGGCGGCGCCGTGGTGGAGACACTCGCGGGCGTCATCGGCGCGCAGGACGCCCTTGACGAGCACGGGGAGGCCAGAGTCCTCGCGCAGGCGGGCGATGTCCTGGAAGGTGACGTCGGGGGCCTGCTCGGCGAGGGCGCGGTGGGTGAGGCCCTCGAGGTTGGCGAGGAAGTCTTCTTCGGGGAGGGGGAGGGCGGAGTCGCCGCGGTTGCGGCGCTTGTGGCCCACGTAGGGCGTGTCCGCGGTGAGCACGAGGGCGCGGGCCCCGGCGGCGGCGGCGCGCTGGACGAGGGCGCGGGTGAGGCCGCGATCGCGGAAGACGTAGACCTGGAACCACCAGGGCCCGGCGGCGGAGGCGACGTCCTCGATGCGGCGGGAGGAGCGGGAGGAGAGGACGAGGAGGGAGCCGGCCTCGCGGGTGCCGCGAGCGGTGGCGAGCTCGGCATCGGGGTGGGCGAGGGAGTGGAAGGCGGTGGGGGCGACGAGGAGGGGGGAGGCGAGTGGGGTGCCGAGCAGCGTGGTGGAGGTGTCGACGGAGGAGACGTCGCGGAGGATGCGGGGACGAAGGCGGAGACGGGCCCAGGCGGCGGTGTTGGCGGCGAGGGTGGACTCATCGCCGGAGCCACCGGCGTAGTAGTCGAACACGGCGGAGGGCAGACGCTCGCGGGCGAGGGCCTCCAGCGCTTCGTAGGGGAGCATGGCGGGGAGTCTACACGTCGCGCTCCCTCTCCCCCTGGGAGAGGGTGGGGGTGAGGGTCTTCCCCCCGAGTGACAGGGACTCGTGGAACGCGGGCGGCGGAGCATGGCGGGGCCACGTCCGCCTGCCCGGCCCTGTGCTCGCAACGAGCCCTGTTCCGTGCTTGCCGGAGGGCTGTCTTCCTCCGGACAATCGCGGCACCGGGGGGGTCCCGGGTCTCAGAGGGAGTCAAAAGCCATCATGAAGAAGCTGGAGAACAAGGTCGCCATCGTCACGGGTGGGGGCAGCGGCATTGGCGCGGCGACGGCGAAGCTGTTCGTGGAGCAGGGCGCGAAGGTGCTCATCGTGGGCCGCGGCGAGGAGAAGCTGCGCAAGACGATGCGGGACGTGAACCACGAGCATCTCAGCTACACGGTGGCGGACGTGTCCAGGGAGGAGGACACGCAGCGCTATGTGAAGGACGCGGTGGCACGCTACGGCGGCATCGACGTGCTGGTGAGCAACGCGGGCACCGAGGGCCCCTACAAGCACATCCTCGAGCACACCGTGGAGGACTTCGACACGGTGCTGGCCACGAACGTGCGGGGCTCGTGGATGGCGGTCAAGTACGCCTTCCCCGAGCTCCAGAAGCGCGGAGGCGGCAGCGTCATCCTCACCTCGTCCATCATGGGCGTGGCGGGGTTCCCGGCACACTCGGCGTACACCACGAGCAAGCACGCGGTGGTGGGCATGGCGCGCGCGCTGGCGCATGACGGCGCGCCGTTCCACATCCGGGTGAACGCGGTGTGCCCGGGCGTCATCGACAACGACATGATGGCGTCCACGCACCGGCTGCTCGCCCCCGGCGCCGAGGAGCAGCTGAAGAGCACGCTCACCGCCCGCGTCCCCATGAAGCGCTACGGGACCAACGAGGAGATCGCCCGGATGTACCTGTTCCTCGCCAGCGACGACAGCAGCTACAGCACCGGCGGCGTGTACCTGTCCGACGGCGGCCTCACCGCCGGCCTGCTGTAATTCCTTTCAATCCCTGTCGATATCCCCTCTCCCTCCGGGAGAGGGTCAGGGTGAGGGTATCCGGGCCCGTTCTTCAAACCCGTGACCCACGGTGTGGACAGTGGGTTCAACCCGGGATGCTTCGACCTTACCCAGAATCTGTTCCTCGTCGGATAGCCTGGAGCCCTTCGGCTCCAGGCTGACGTAGCACCCGGCGTGAACAGCAAGGCTCACGGCTTCATGATGTAGTTCCTCTTCGGGCGGACGTCCTTTTCCTTCCCCGTCTTGGTGCAGAAGCGCCGCACGTCGCCATCCTTCGCGGCAGGGCTCCCCAGTCGACATCGAAGGCCCCGCGAACGACGGCTGTGACTCGGCTCGTGAAGCAGTAGCCCAAAGTTGACCGCCCCTGACAGAACTTGCCAGGGTGACTTGGCGACGCGGCCCGACCGCGCCCTTCAGTTGAGCGAGCAGGCCAGCAGGGTCACCCTGGGCTCCTGCACCCGATCGAAGCTGAATACCTCGCGCTCCTCGCCCGGGTAGAGGCGATGCTCCTTGGTATCGCTCCGCAGCTTGCCCTGATAGATCCAAGTGCGCCTTATGGTCACGGTCGCGTTCTGGTCGGATCCGTTGATCAGATACAGCCAAGCATACGTTGGATTGCCCCGGTCCTCGACCTTGACCTTGCCTTTGCAGTCGTTCGCCGCAAGCAGTTCCTGCACCTGCTCGCCCGTCGTGAAGTTCTCGCCGCCATCGGGATACTCGCGCTCTCCACTCATTCTTTCCCTCCCTGCTGTTGTTGTCCGCGCAGGCTGAGCCATCATCGGCCGGAAGTTGATGCCCTTTTTCGCAAACGGGGCATGCTCAGGCGGGTTTCGGCAGTCGACGTTGGCCCTCTAAACCCGACCGCGAATCTGCCGGATTGCATGCTCCACTCCAAGAGGGCACATCCGCTCAGCCTCGACCAGCTTGGTGAGAGCGGGCTCCATGAGTGTTTCGGATTATCGTTGCAGGCGTGATGCCGGAGATTTACGCCCTCGAGCGGTTGGTGACCCCTTGAAAGGGTGCTCCTCAAGGCCAGCGCCAGACGGCCGCCACCGGCAACTCCCGGTCCAGCCGAACGGCCCCGGGCTTGGAGCCGGGTTGCTTCCGCCAGCGCCCCTCTGGCCCGCCCAGGACGATGCACACCGGCAGCCTGCGGCCGTCCGGCAACAGCGCTTCGGTGTAGCGCCCCAGCACGGCCTCCTCCCCATCCCGGTTCTGAATCCCAGAGCCCGTCCAGAGCTTCCCGTACAACAGCGTGCCACCAGGTAGCTGCGGCGCAGTCCCCTCGCGCTGCACCACGCGGCCGACGATGGGGCCGTCGCGGTAAGTGCCCTCCTGGTACGGGTCCCCAGGCTGGTTGATGTCGACGATGGCCTGGAGCCGCATGCCCTCGTCGAGCTTCAGCTCCTCGAACATGTTGTGCCGGGCCTCGGGGGGGCAGTCCTCTGGCTCCGGCCTCACCTGGGCGGCGGGACAGCCCAGGCCTGCAGCGGTGCACAGCCACACGGTGAGGACTCCGAAGCGTGAGCGGTTGGAGGGAGTCGAGTCCTGGGGCGTGGTG
>NZ_DBNGVP010000195.1:0-61560 GCF_057119385.1 Archangium sp.
CGCTGTGTCATGCGGGCGTGCGTTTCTGAGGCGGCCTGAGTCTTGAGCAAACCCAAGCTAAATCAGGGCGTTACGCCCGCAACCGCCCTCCTTCTCCTCTGTCCCGGTGAATAATCCGGGCTAGCGGGGCCCATGCCTCCTGGGACACCAGGAGACCAGACGAGCGCCGCATCCCCTGCTGGGAGCGTGCACGGCCGTCCCTCCTGTTTCGGCGTCCAGTGCTTCTCATTCCGGACGAATGGCCAGATTCCCGCCAGCAGACATCCGAAGTGCTTGATGGGAGGACGAGATGAAGATTCGTTCGTGGATGGGTGGTATCGCGATGGTTACCCTCTGCACCGCTGGCTCGGCCCTCGCGGCTGTCGAAGCCTCGGATGTCGGGGAGCGGCTCAACTTCAACCCGGACCAGACGAAGGTGGGCCTCGACGTGCGTCTGGGCGTGGGTGGTCTCACCGGTGATCTCGGCGCGCGCACGGCCCCGGGCCCGCTGATCGGCATCACGGCGGGTGCGCAGCCCTGGCAGCTCCTCGGCGTCGAGGCGGGGGTCGAGGGGCAGCGGCTCCCCATCGACGATGACCGCGTCGGGGACAATCAGGCCATGTACCGCTACAACCTGGGCGTGCTGGCCAAGGCCGGTCCGCTCGTGCTGCAGCAGAAGCTGCGGCCCTACGTGGGCGCGGGCGTGGGCGTGAGCTACCTCAACGCCACGGACGGCGCGGACGCCATCTACGAGAACGACATCCTCGCCGAGGTGCCGCTCGCCGCGGGCCTGGACTACCGGTTCACCGACAACGTCTTCGCGGGCGCTCGCGCCTCGTACCGCATCCTCGTGGGTGACGAGTTCGCGGACACCGCCAGCGTGACGTTGAACCCGGCCGACGACAACCCGGACGGCAACCTGCTCAACTTCGCCCTGACGGTGGGCGGCCGCTTCTAGTCCTCGCGGCACCGAGTCTCATGAAGCCGGGCCCCGCCGTGCCTCCACCGGGCGCGGCGGGGCTTCGTGCTGCCCGATGCCGAGAGGGCTCAGGCGGCCATCGCTCCGGCCACCGCGGGAGCCTCTTCGGCGGGATGCACCGGCAGGCAGATGCGGAAGGTGGTGCCCCGGCCCGGCTGGCTCTCCACGGCGATGTCGCCGCCGTGCATGGTGATGATGCGCTGGCACACCGAGAGCCCCAGCCCGCTGCCCACGCCCGCGGGCTTGGTGGTGAAGAACGGCCGGAAGATGCGCTCCAGGTTCTCGGCGGGAATGCCGCAGCCGGTGTCGCTCACCTCCACGAGCACGCGCGAGTCCAGGGCCTGCCGGGCCACCAGGCGGATCTCGTTCTGCTCCACCTGCCCCGCGGGAATCGCGTGCGCCGCGTTGATGATCAGGTTGAGGAACACCTGGCACAGGCGGGCCGCGTTGCCATGGGCCCGGGGCGCTCCCTCCGTCTGCATCACCACCCGCGCCCGCTGGCGGACCTCGTGCGCCGCCATCTTCGACGCGCTGCGCAGCACCGACTCCAGGTCCACCGGGCCGCTCACCGCGTCGTCCGCGCGCGCGAGCATCTTCAAGTCCTGCACCAGCAGCTTCACCCGCTCGGCGCCCTCGTGCGCCTCGGCGAGCGCCGCCAGCAGCTCCTCGCGCTCCAGCGGCGAGGGCGCGCCCTGCATCCGCTCCAACTCCTCGCGCGCGTAGCTCAGGTTGCCGAGGATGAAGGCGAGCGGGTTGTTGATCTCATGGCCCACGCCCGCCGCCAGCTGGCCCACCGTCACCAGCCGGTCCGCGAAGAGCAGCTGCGCGTTGGCCTCCTCCAGCTGGGTGGTGCGCTGGCGCACCGTCTCCTCCAGCAGGGTGTTGTAGCGGCGCATCTCCCGCTCCGAGGACTCGGCCTCGGCCTTGGCCAGCCGCTCCTTCTCGCGCACGGTGTCGCGCAGCTCCTCCATCATCCGGTTGAAGGCCCGCGCCAGCATGGCGTACTCGTCCGCGCCCTTCACCGGCAGCTCGGTGGTGAAGTCGCCCCGGCCGATGCGCGCCGCGCCCCGCAGCAGCTCCCGCGACGAGCGCCGCAGGGTGAAGAGCACGGTGGCCGCCAGCGAGAGCACCAGGCCCAGGGCCACGAGCGGCACGACGGCGCCGAGCACCTGGTTGGCCCGGAGGACCTCGAGCCGATCCCGCTTGTGCCTGGCCAGGCGCTCGCGGTTCATCACCCAGGCCTTGTCCAGGTGCGGCATCACGTCCGAGCGGAAGGAGTCGATCGACTCGTGCAGCACCCGGTCCTCTCCACCCGTCCCGGCCTGACGCACGCGTGCCACCAGGCGCTCCATCCAGTCCAGGTGCGCGCGCTGAGCCGCGTCGATCAGGGCGATCACGCCGGGAACGTCCTCGGGCGACCTGTCGATCTCGGCCAGTTCCCGGAGGTGCCCGAAGTCCGCCGTGGCGCGCCGCCGCTCCGCCGCGAGCACCGCGCCTGGCTCCTGCCCCTTGCCGCGCGCCTCGAGCAACGCGTGCGGCACCCACACGGCGTCTCCGGTCAGCTTGCCGTACAGGGTGTTCTGCTCCTGCATGGCGAAGACCTGCTCCGTGCTCCTCCGCCCCCGGGTGGCGAGCGAGTACAGCGACCCGCCCACCACGGCGACGAGCCCCACCGCCACCGCCGCGAACAGCAGGATTCTGGTGCGTACCGTCATCGCTCTGGCCTCTCGGATGGACACCCCCGGCCACCCCGGTGTCCCGAACCCGAGCCGCCAATACCCCAAACCCGCTATTCAAGCCAGACGCGAATTATCCAGCAGAGCGGTATTTGTCGAGAATTTACCAGAGTGACGATCCGGTGAACAGGACCCTCCCCCTATGCTGGAGGAATGCGCCTCTCGAGAAGCGTCCTGGGACTCTGGTTGTGGGTGGTGCTCGCGAGCGGTTCGAGCGTCGCGAGTACGCCCACGCTCCTGGCCCAGGTCACCTGCCTGAACACGACGGACTGCTGCATCCGACGATGGCCACAAAGCGCGGCGGAGCGGTGTGGGGCCACTCCATCACAGATCGCCGAAGCCCTCAGGGGCGCGAGGGTGCTCCAGGAGGCCACCGCGGAGGTGACGCTCAAGGAGGAGGCCTCGGAGCACGAGGGCGCCGAGGCGGACGAAGCCTCCGAAGGCGCGGAGTCGGGCGAGCCACCCAAATGCACGGGTCAGGAGCACCACGTCATCTCCCGGCCCATCGCCAGGGCGCTGGAGAAACATCTCACCCTTCGCGGACTGTATGAGCCTCGGGATGCGCGATTCAAACTCCGGGCGAAGGACCAGGAGTCACACTGCGGTTATCAGCAATGGCACCGCGATGTGGATCAAGAGGTCATCCGGTGGCTCGCTCGCCACGAAAAGGCAAACCCGAGGCAATTCTGGAAGTTCCTCCGCGAGATCTACAGTCGTCCGGAGATGCGGAGGAGGTTTCCCGATGAATTCCCCGAGGGTCTCTGACATGCCCCTGTCCCAGCGCTTCTTCGAGCTCGAGGAGGACACGTGGGGAACGCATGACACCCAGTTCTGGGTGCTCGAGCCGGACAACATCGGGGATGGCGCCCGATGCCCCCGGTGTGGCGATCCCATCGGCATGCTGGATTGGTTGCCCCCGCACCGCGTCAGATTGGAACTATATGGACAGGGGCTCGGCGACTTCGTCCGGGGACCTGGCGGTGGCAACAGTTTCCTCATCTCCGAGCGCTTCGCCGACGCCTTCCGGCAGGAAGGATTGACCGGGCTGCTCGGCTTCCATCCCGCCGAAGTGTCGCGGGTGATCAGGAAGCGCAAGGGCCCCAAGCCCGGTGCCGTGCCCCGCTACTTCGCCGTCAAACCCTGTTACAGCCGCGCCGCCGTGGATGAGGCGCACAGCCACATCCGCCGCGTCGAGCCCGTGACATGCCCGGAGTGCCGTTCCACAGGAGTGGACTCCATCCACGGCTACACCCTGGAGCCGGGCACCTGGTCCGGCGAGGACGTGTTCCGTCCCCGGGGCCTGCCGGGCAGCATCCTCGTCTCCGAGCGCTTCGCCGAGCTCGTCAGGCGCCATGGCCTGACGAACATGAAGCTCACCCCCACCGAGGAGTACGTCTGGGATCCACTCCGCCTGGGGCCACCCGCGGCGACGGCCCCCGGAGGCCCGTCCTAGAGAGCGGCGCGGTCGAGCAGCGCCTCGGGGCGGGGATCCTTCTCCCACGCCTCCAGCACGGCCTGACCGGGCGAGCGGCCCGAGGCGGCCACCTCGGTGAGCGGCTCGAGCAGGGGCGCGTCCTCACGGTCCAGGCGCTCCAGGCCCCGGCGGGCGATGGCCACCATCTCCCCCGCCAACCGGTGGATCTCCTGGTTGCGCAGCCGCCCGGCCAGACCCTGCCGGCGCGCGGTGTCGTGGAAGGCCAGGTGCTCGTCGTAGGAGAGCTGGGGCAGCAGCTTCTCGGCCTCGTCCATGGCGCCCGGGCCGTAGAGCAGCCCGCGCCACAGCGCCGCGAGCGCCCCCGTCATCGGCGCCGACACGCAGTCCGCGCCGCGCACCTCCATCACCTTCTTCAGCCGCACCTCGGGGAAGAGCGTGGAGAGGTGGTCCGTCCAGTCGGACATGTCGGCGGGCGAGCCCTCCAAGCCGTCCTTCATGAACTGGCGGAAGGACATCTTCGGGCGGAGGTACTCCCCGCGCCGGCGCAGGAAGAGGATGGGCGCATCCAGGGCCCAGTCCACGTAGGCGCGGTAGGAGAAGGAGCCGTCGAAGAAGGAGCGCAGGTAGCCGCAGCGGGTGGGGTCCACCTCGTCCCAGACGCGGTTGCGGAAGGACAGGTAGCCCGAGGGCTTGCCGTCCACGATGGGGCTGTTGGCGTAGAGGGCCACCATCAACGGGGCCAGGCGGGCCGTCAGCACCGTCTTGCGCACACAGTCCGCCTCGCTCGACCAGTCGAGGGAGACCTGACCGGTGGAGGTCATCAACATCATGTTGAGGGCCAGACGGCCGCGCTCGGGCAGGGACTGCCGCATGGCGAGGTAGCGCGTCTTGGGCATCCACGGCATGTCGGCCGGGGTGGCGAACGGCCGGTAGCCCAGGGCCACCAGCCGCAGGCCGAGCGCCCCGGCGGCGGTCTTCACCTCGGCCAGGTGGGCGAGGTTCTCCGCGTGGGCCTCGCGGGCGGTGCGCAGGGGCGAGCCGGACAGCTCCAGCTGCCCGCCGGGCTCCAGGGAGATGGTGAGCATCCCCTTCTGCAGGGCGATGGCCGGGGAGCTCGGCGTCTCGCGGAAGGGAGTGTAGCCGTTGGGGGCCAGCCGCTCCAGCAGCGCCCCGATGCCCGAGGGCCCCTCGTACGGCACGGGCCGGGCGGACTGGACGGGATAGACGAATTTCTCGTGCTCGAGTCCCAGCAGGTGCTGCGACGGGGGCTTCTCCGCGGAACGGAAGCCCGCCAACAGCATGTCGACGGAGGTGATGGGCTCGGAGACAGCACGCTGGAGATCGAGAGACATGGCGGCCCTATATAACGATCGTTGACCCCACCGCCGTCATTTGCGCATCGTGACGGCAATGACCCACCCCTCACCGGTGCCCACCTTCTCCGCCCGGGCCGGTCCGGCGGACGTGTTCCAGGGGCTCGGCCTCCTGTTCCGGGCCGGGAGCCTCATCTTCCGCACCCCGGCGCTCAAGCGCCTGTCGGCCCTGTGCGCCGTCGTCACCCTGGTGGCCCTGGGCGCCCTCTTCGCCCTGCTCTGGCGCTACACCCCGGACCTGCTGGGGTGGCTGTGGACCCGCCCCGGGCCCTGGTACGGCCAGGTCTTCTGGTACCTCGTCCTGGTGTTGATGTTCCTCGTGCTGCTGGTGGTGGGGGCCAACATCCTGGTGCCGGTGGTGCTGGCCCCCTTGCAGGATCCCCTGTCCGAGCTCACCGAGGCCCAGTGCGGCGGCTACACCTCGCCCCCCTTCCGGCTCGGCTCCTTCCTCCAGGGGCTGGCCACCAGCCTGGGGCACACCCTGGCGCGCGTCTCCCTGCTGGTGCTGGGACTGGCGGTGATCTTCCCGCTCAACCTGGTGCCGGTGGCGGGCAACACGGCGTGGACGGTGCTGGCCACCCTGTGGACGGCGTTCTGGCTGGCGGGAGAGCACCTCGCCGCGCCCATGACGCGCCACCAGTACCCCTTCTCCGAGGTCCGCCGGGTGCTGCGCCAGCGCTGGCTGCTCTGCCTGGGCTTCGGGGCGGGCGTCTACGTCCTGCTCTGGGTGCCGATCCTCAACAGCCTCTTCCTCCCGGTGGCCGTCGTGGGCGGCACCCTGCTGTACCGGGGGCTGCTCGCCGTGGGCAGCGTGCCTCCTCCCCCCTCGTCCGGGCCCGCCGGGAAATAATCCATGGGGCCGGTTGTCTCGTCTGGTGGCCCGGCGCCGGGAACGCGGCGGGCCCTGGTGGCGTTATCGAACGCTGCGGGAAGGCGTCGGCTTGAAGCACCAAGAAGCCATGATTAGGCTTGCCCGGTTGCTCCCGGCACTCGTTCTTCACGCCAACCGCTCGGATTTGCTGGGCTTTTCACGCATCACCCCCGGGGCCCATGGGCCCCACCCTGGATGAACCATGCCGCGACTCTTTCGCCGGATCACCGCCGTCGCCGTTCTCCTTGGCGCCTGGGCCCTCGTGGGCAACGACCGGGCGCCCTTGCCTCTGACACTCGGCGTCGCGGAGGCCGGCCAGGGAAGCTCGGACTCCACCCGCATCGCCGGTGAGAAGGGAGGCCCCACCCACGACCTCTCCTCCCTTCGCGTCTTCACCAAGGTCATCCTCTATGTGAAGGACAACTACGTCGACCCCAAGCGCGTGAAGCCCAAGGAGATGATGATCTCCGCGCTGGAGTACGTGGAGAAGAGCGTCCCGGACGTGCTCGTGGACGGCAACGCCGAGTCCGGCAAGCTCAACGTCAACGTCAACGGCAAGACGCGCGAGTTCGACATCAGCCACGTGGACTCGCTCTGGAAGATGTCCTTCACGCTCAAGGACGTCTTCGACTTCGTGAGCAAGAACATGCGTCCCATGGAGGACACCCGCGACATCGAGTACGCGGCCGTCAACGGGATGCTCTCCACCCTGGACCCCCACTCGGTGCTGCTGCGCCCCGAGGTGTACCGGGAGATGAAGCTCTCCACCAAGGGCGAGTTCGGCGGCCTGGGCTTCGTCATCCAGATGCGCGAGGGCAACCTCACCGTGGTGAAGGTGCTGCCCAAGACGCCGGCGGCGCGCGCGGGCATCCAGAAGGATGACCAGATCAAGAAGATTGGCGAGGAGTCCACGGTCAACATGGACCTCAACGAGGCCGTGTCCAAGCTGCGGGGCCCGGTGGACAGCCGCGTGGCCATCACCGTGGAGCGCAAGGGCTGGGACAAGCCGCGCCCCATGACGCTCAGCCGCGCGATGATTTCCATCGAGAGCGTCCAGCACAAGCTGCTGGCCGGCAACGTGGGCTATGTCCGCCTGAAGAACTTCCAGGGCAACACCACGCGGGACCTGCAGTCGGCGCTCAGCGAGATGCGCCGGCAGACCGAGGCCAAGGGTGGCCTGAAGGGTGTGGTGCTGGACATGCGCGGCAACCCGGGCGGTCTGCTGGAGCAGGCCATCCAGGTGTCCGACACGTTCCTGTCCAGCGGCACCATCGTCTCGACGGTGGGCCTGTCCGACAAGCTGCGCGAGGAGAAGCGCGCCCGTCCGGACGAGGGCGAGGACACCTTCCCCGTGGCCGTGCTGGTGAACGCGGGCAGCGCCTCGGCGTCGGAGATCGTCGCGGGCGCGCTCAAGAACCTCAACCGCGCCGTCATCATCGGCCGCCAGACGTTCGGCAAGGGCAGCGTGCAGGTGCTCTATGACTTCCCGGACGACAGCGCGCTGAAGCTGACCATCGCCAAGTACCTCACCCCCGGTGACGTCTCCATCCAGGAGGTGGGCATCGTCCCGGACATCGAGCTGGTGCCCTCGGCCGTCACGGACGAGCGCGTGCTGGTGTTCGCCCCGCGCAAGACGATTGGCGAGGCGGACCTGGATCAGCACTTCGGCAACCCGAACTCGGACTCGGTGGCCAAGAAGCGCGAGGACGTGCTGGGCCGCGAGAAGCCGCAGGAGTCGGTGCGCTACCTCAAGCTGGACGAGAAGCAGCAGCAGGCCATCGCCAAGAAGCAGGAGGAGGCCGCCAAGAATCCCGAGGTGGCCGCCAAGGACGCCAAGGGGCACCCGCTGCTGGACATCGACGCGGTGAGCACCGGCGAGGAGCTCGACGACCAGATGGACGCCGAGAGCCAGGACGAGGTGAAGGAGGACTTCGAGGTGCAGTTCGCCCGCGACTACGTCCTGCAGGTGCCCTTCGCGGACCGGCGCCAGATGCTGCAGAAGGGCAAGGGCTTCGTGGAGAAGAAGCGCGAGGAGCAGCAGCAGCGCATCGACGCCGCCATCCAGGCGCTCAACGTGGACTGGAGCGCGGGCGCCACGCCCAAGGACGTGAAGCTCGCGGCCACCTTCACCCCCTCCGCGGACCAGCGCATCGCCGCGGGCGAGACGTTCGAGCTGGCGCTCACCGCCGAGAACAAGGGCACCGAGCCGCTCAAGCGCGTGCGCGCCTGGACGGAGAGCGACAACTACTACCTGGATCGCCGCGAGTTCCTCATCGGCAGCCTGGCCCCGGGTGAGAAGAAGACCTGGAAGGTGAAGGTGAAGCTGCCCAAGGACCTGACGTCCCGCCGGGACGAGGTGACGGTGAAGTTCCACGACGATCACGGAGCCCTGCCCACCACGCTGGTGAGCGAGCTCAACTTCTCCGAGCTGCCGCGTCCCGCCTTCGCCTTCAACTGGCAGGTCATCGACAACTGCGAGACGTGCAACGGCGACGGCACCGCCCAGCGCGGCGAGGACATCACCCTGGTGATGGACGTGACGAACACGGGCAAGGGCAAGGCGCTCGACTCGTTCGCGCAGATCAAGAACCTGGGGGATCCGGACATCTTCATCGAGAAGGGCCGCTTCAAGATTGGCGAGCTGGCCCCGGGCGAGACGAAGACGGCGCGCTTCCAGCTGGAGGTGAAGAAGGGCTACGACGGGAAGACCTTCCCGCTGCGCCTGGCCATCGTGGACGAGCCGCTGGAGGAGTTCGCCATGGAGAAGCTGGAGCTGCCCGTGACGGACGCGCCGGTGGCGAAGATGGAGCCGAAGAAGGGCCAGCTGAAGGTGTCGGAGAAGGCGCAGCTGCTGGCGTCGCCGGAGCAGGGTGCCCCGGTGCTGGCGCGGCTGTCGCGCACGGCGGTGCTCAACACGGACGCGGCCACCAAGGGCTTCTACCGGGTGGAGCTGGACAAGGATCGCTTCGCCTTCGTGAGCGCCGAGGAGGCCCGGGAGACGCGTGGCAAGACGATGGCGCCCCAGGGAATGGCGTACGTGGCGCGCCGCTCGCCGCCGGAGATCAAGCTCGACGTGGACCTGGCCCAGGGGGGCCTGGTGGCCAACGGCGACAAGTACACCCTCTCCGGTGAGGTGGACGACGCCCAGGGCCTGCTGGACATGTACGTGCTGGTGAACGACCAGAAGGTCTACTTCCAGGGCGTGGACACCAAGGCCAAGGCGGGCGAGCCGCAGAAGCTGAAGTTCAGCACCGAGTTCTCCCTGAAGGAGGGCAACAACAGCGTGCTGGTGGTGGCCCGCGAGAGCACCGACTTCGCCAGCCGCCGCACCCTGGTCATCCGCCGCCGTCCGGCCGAGGTGGCCCAGAAGGTGGTGACTCCGGCCACGGCCACCAAGCCGGGCAAGCCGTAACGGGTAGACGGGCTGATCGTCCGCATTCCGGGCGGCTTTCGTCGGGGCACCTGGCCCCCTCGGAAGCCGCCCGTTTTATTGACGCTTTCCTCGAACGCACGCTAGCGTCCCTCCGATTGGCGCCGCCGCCGGACGCGCGCCTGGGAGGCGGTACTGAGGATGCGGACGTTCAGCCGTGGGATGGCCCTCGCGGTTCTGGTGTGCGGCTCCGCCGCGTACGCGGACCGCAATGACATCAAGATTACGAATCTCGGCAATCCGGGCACGGACCCGGTAACCGTCGCGGAGGTCAACGGAAGATTCCGTGCCTTCGCACGCACCTTCGCCGCGGTGATGACGTCGGCGAACCTGATGCCGCCGGAGACGCTGGGGCACGCGGGCTTCTCGCTCAACGCGGAGCTGAGCGTCATCGGCCTGCCCACTCCGGGCAATGAGGATGGCCAGGTGACGATGCCCACGGAGGGCACGCCGACCAATCCGCTGCTGCTGCCCTCGGTGCATGTGCGCAAGGGCCTGCCCTTCTCCTTCGAGCTGGGCGCCCGCGTGGGGTGGATCGACCGCAGCGACATGTTCACCGCCACCGGCGAGCTGAAGTGGGCCGTCAACGAGGGCTTCACCTGGCTACCGGACATCGCCGTGCGCGCGCACGTGACGCGGCTGATGGGCAACAAGGACTTCGATCTGACGGCGGCCGGCCTCGACTTCGGCGTGGGCAAGCAGTTCCCGCTCGGGGGCATGGTGACGCTCACCCCGTACGGCGGCCTCGACCTGACGGGCGTGGCGGCCAGCACGGACACGCTCGATTTCGATCAGACCCGGACGCGTGACAGCACGACCCCTCCGGCCAACCCCTACGCGGGCCTGGACAACACCGGCGTGTACCGGGAGGTCAAGCTGATGGAGAACGTCAACAGCCGCCTCTACGGGGGCGTGCGCTTCATCGGCGGCGCACTGCAGCTCGGCGCTGAGGTGTCCCTCAGCAACCAGGGCTTCATCGAGGTGGCCAACGCCCAGACGGGCGAGAAGTACAGGGATCGCGCCGTACCCGCCGTGCTGGCTTTCAGCACCACACTCGGCCTGGATTTCTAGGCCGCCCGCTTCCCGATGGGGAGCGTCCCTTGCCGATGAGGTCTACTGCTACGTCCCGTCAGCCAGCCAGACGGAGAAGGAAGACAGCCAGCGAGAGGGGGTGAAGCTTGTCGTGGCCCCCGGGCCCGGGAGCGAGCGGGAGCGGCTCCTCAGACGCCCGCCGTTACCCGCGGGGACCAAGCCAGACTTCATCATCGGCCATGGCCGGATCACCGGACATGCGGCGTTGAGCCTCGTTGCTGACCACTTCCCCAACAGCCAGCGCATCCATTTCCTGCACGCCGCTCCGGGTCGAATCGAATGGTTCACGGAGCAAGACGTCTCGAAGGATGCGGCGGAAACAGCGGACGCCCGGGAGCAGTTCGAACTCGAACTGGCGGGAGCCGCCCAACTGCTCGTGGCCGTGGGCCCCCGCCTGCAGCGTGAATACGAGAGGCTCTTGCACCCACGGAGCCGTAAGGTCCATGCGTTCGTCCCTGGCCTCAGTGCGGTCGAGCCGCTCGACGGCCCCCCGCGTGACGTCCAGATCCTGCTGCCCGGCCGAGCAGAGGACGCGACACTCAAGGGCTTGGACATTGCCACACGTGCCGTGGCACTGGCTTCGAAGTCGACACAGTTCGTCAACGAGAAGCTGATACTGCTGGTGCGCGGAGCCCCTGCCAGAACGGGAGAGCAACTCCGCAAGGACTTGTATGGCGCCTCAGGGAGCACTGCATTCGACCTGCGGGTAAAGCCGTACTCCGCCAACGCGGAGCATATCCTCTCGGACATGCAGCAGTCGTCACTGGTGCTGATGCCCTCAAGGAGCGAGGGCTTCGGTCTGGTGGGCTTGGAGGCTATTTCCGCAGGTGTGCCAGTGCTGCTGAGCAATCGAAGCGGGCTCGCGGAGCTCATCAACAGCCTAGCTCCACAAGATGCCAGCCACCACGTGGTTCAGATGCACGAGGAGGGTGACGGAATGGCACGCAAGTGGGCCGGCGAGATCGTTTTCATTCTGCGGGACCGCAGTGCGTCATTCCCACGGGTACGTCGCTGCGGAGTCACTTGCAAAACGAGATTTCCTGGGGCAAGTCGCTCGAGAGCCTGCTCCATGAACTGAGTATCCCACCGGTGAACAGCGCGGCAACGGGGTCTTGAGACTTGCGAAGCGCATGAATGTTCAACCTGAAATGAAGGCAAGCAGATGAACCGATACGCATTGATGCTCCTGACAGTCAGCCTGCTCTCCGCGGCCCATGCACAGAGCAAACCCTCGGAGCCGGACCCAGTGCAGCCCTGCGCTTCCAGCTATTGTGACGACCAATACAAGCGCTGTACCGAAGGCTGCAAGCGAAAGAAGAAGCTGAAGGATCGCACCCTCTGCTACTCACAGTGCATGGAAGAGTATTCCAGGTGTCTCGACAAGAAATGAGCGGCGGAAGGGTCCCATGAGCCAACCAACGAATATCGGCGACGTCATCGCGGAGAGGGAATACGAACTCCTTCAGGGTGGGCAGTCCCAGCAGGTCCGGCTGGTGATTGGCCGCCCCCGCCGCATGGCGGAACCGGATAGCGACTGGACATGCCCTTTCCAGATACAGGGGTTGGGTGATGAGCAGATACGTGAAGCATGCGGTGTAGACGCCATCCAGGCCCTCATGCTCAGCTTGCGAATGGCGGGGGCCCTTCTCCAGCACCACCAGGAGCGGGGGATCGATCTGACCTGGCTGGAGCAGACAGAGTTGGGCCTTCCGAAGACGTAGGTGTTGGGGCTCCAGGCCCTTCAGGCCGCCCGGCCGCGCAGGGCCTCGCGAATGACGCGGGGCTTGTTGGTGATGAGGTAGGAGACGCCCATCTGCTCCAGCTGCCGGGCACGCGTGGGGTCATCCACCGTCCACACCGCCACGCGCAGGCCCCGGCGGCGCCACTCCTCCACCCGCTCCGGCGTGCACTGCTCGTGGTACGGGTGCACCGAGTGCGACGACACGAGCGGCGTCACCACGTACGCCTGTGGCCCCCAACGCTTGTCCGGATCGATCAGGAAGCCCCGGCGCAGCGAGGGCGCGGCCGCCGCCGTCCGGAAGAGGCACAGCGGGTTGAAGCTGGAGATCACCACCCGCTCGGCCAGCTCGCGGCGGGTCACCAGCTCCGCCACCTTCTGGGACAGGCCCCCGTCATCCGCCTGGTCGCACTTGAGCTCGATGTTGATGAGGAAGTGCGAGGGCAGCGCGTCCAGCACCTCCTCCAGCAGCGGAATCCGGGCGGGCTCGAAGCCGAGCCGGCTGCCCACGTCCGCGCCCTTCAGCTTCCAGTAGGACGTGGTGCGCACCTCCCAGGGCAGACCGGCCAGCCGATCCAGGCGCTCGTCGTGACACACCACCACCTCGCCGGAGCCGCACACCATGGCGTCCAGCTCCACGCCATCGGCCCCCTGGGCCACGGCCTCCTGGAAGGCGTCGAGGGTGTTCTCCGGGGCATCGGCGCTGGCACCTCGGTGGGCGAGCAGGAGCATGCCGCGCAATGTGCAACAGCCCGGCCCCCAGGGCGAGCGTCCTGACGCCCCCCGCCGTCCAGGGGGCGACAGGCGGCTTGCCTCACCCCCGGCTTTGCTGCACTGTGCGCGGCATGCTGGGGCTGCGGACCGGGGAGATTCTTTTCATTGGGTTCATCCTGGTGGTGGTGTTCTCCGCCGCCCGGATGGGTCAGCTCGGCAATGCCGTGGGCAAGTTCGTCTACTCGTTCAAGAAGGCCTCGAAGGGTGAGGACCTCGTGGACGTGAAGACGCTGCCCCGCTCCAAGCGCGGCCAGGACGTGTCCGACGCCGACTACACCGACTCCGGCCCCAAGCGCGGCTAGTTCGAGCCGGGCGCCATCCCTCCAGCCAGCAGGCGCTCGGCCTGCTCGCGCAGCGAGGGGTGCACGGACATGTCCCGCGCCAGTTCCTCCAGATCGTTCGTGTTGAGCAGCGGGACGATCTTCACCCCCACCTCGGGCGGCAGGTACGGGTTGAAGACGAGCGCCCGGCGCACCCCGTGACGCGTGGACCAGCGCGGGGACTTCCAGATCTCCACCAGCGGCTCCGGCCGGGCCGGACGGCGCGCCGCCATGCGCACCACCAGCGGCTCGGTGAGGCGGGGATTGAGGAGCGCGTTGCGCACCACCGCCGGGTTGCTCGCCGTCACCAGCCGCGCGAGCACGTCCGGATCCCTCGTGAGCCGCGCCTGCTGCTTGAGGTGCCCCAAGGACTGGGTGAGCAGCTTCGCGTCCGCCTTGGCCGCCGCGCCCTCGTCGAACTCCTTCTGGGCCGGCCCCGTCTCGAAGAGGTCCGCCACCGACTCCAGTGACTGCACCTCGGCCATGCGCCGCATGGAGTCCGCGTAGGGGATGCTCGCCGCCTCCCGGCCCAGTGCCGTCACGAAGGCCGAGAGCACGCAGGTGGCCGGCTCCCAGCCTCCCCGGGCCAGCAGGATGACCTCGTGGAGCAGCTCGTTCGCGTCGAGCGGATCCCGCCGCGCGAGCTCCCGCGCGGCGGCCTTCCGGACGATCTCCGCGCTCCCGCTCAGGGCGTGGAGCTTCTGGATGACGGACCTGGTCTCCTCACGGCTTGGCATCGCCGGCGCTTCCCTCCTTCGACCCTCCGCTGGCCACCGCCGTCTGCTGCTCGAGCGTCACCTCGAGCCGGAAGTTCGCCAGATCCGAGGGGTATTCGTAGAAGAAGACGACGAAGGGCGCCCGGGCCCCGGGAGCCACTTCCTTGGCGGCGGCGTCCAGACGGGCCCGCAGCGTCTCGGCGTCCGCCGGGCTCGTGAGCTGGAAGAGCTCCTCGGGCGTGGGCACCGCGCCCGCGATGCCTTCCGCGGACTTCACCCGCTGCTCCCCTTCGTACAGCGCGACGCCCGCCTTCACCCGGACGGCGGAGGTGCCACGGTTCTCCACCTCGCCGCGGACGAAGAAGAGGCTGTGCCCAGCCCCCGTCTCGTAGAGACCGTTGGACAGGTCCTTCGCCACCAGGGGCCGCGTGGGCGACACCAGCTCGCGCATGCGCTCGGGTGACAGCTCCACCCGCCCATCGTTGAGCCAGGCCATGGCCATGGCGAGCAGGCCGACCACCAGCACCGCCGCCACCATGAACTGGGCGGCCAGCGAGGCCAGCCGCCGCGCGATGCCTGAACCCGCGCTCCCGCCAGGCGCCTGCTCCACCTTCGGAGGAGGAGGCGCGGCGATCACCGGAGGCGGAGGCGCGGGCGGCAGATCCGCGAGCACCTCGCGGCCCGGCGCGCCCTCACCGGGCCCCGGGAAGTCCGGGAACGGGTTGCGCTCGGTGGGCGCATTCGCCTTGGCGGTGGGCGTGGCCGCGACCGTCTGCGGCGCACCCCAGTCCGGAATGCCCGAAGGCGCCCCCTGCTGCGGAGCCCCCCAGTCCGGAATGCCCGAGGGTGCCCCCTGCTGTGGCGCACCCCAGTCCGGGATGGCCGAGGGCGCGGCGGGCGCGGGGCTCGGAGCGGGCGCCGGAGCCTTCGCGGCCGGAGGCAGCGCCGCCACCGGGTCGAACGCGGCGAACGGGTTGTCCCCACCGGAAGCCGGCGCGGGAGCCTGCGCGGAGGCCGGAGGCAGTGCCGCCACGGGATCGAACGCGGCGAACGGGTTGCTCTCCATCCCACCCGCCGACGCGGCGGGAACCGGGACGGGCGCGGCGCGGGCCGGCTTGGGAGCCGGAGCGGGCGGCGGAGGCTCGAACGAGACGAACGGGTTGTTGCCCTCGAGGCCCTCCATCTCCTCGTAGACCGGAGCGGCCGAGGCGCCGGGCAGCGTGGGCGCCTGCATCGTCGGCGCGTCCTCGGGAGGCAGGGAGAACGGATCCGGCTCCTCGAAGGACACGGGCGCGGCGGCGCGCGGCGCGGGCGCGGCACCCCGAGGCGGCAGCGTGGGCGTGGCCGGAACCGTCGGCGCGTCCTCGGAAGGCAGGGAGAATGGATCCGGCTCCTCGAAGGACACGGGCGCGGCGGCGCGCGGCGCGGGCGCGGGGCTGCGGGCCGGGACCTGCACGGGCACGGGCGCGGCGGCGGCCGGCTTGGGCGCCGGTGGAGCGCTCCGGGCGGGCACGGGCGTGGGCACCGGCCGGGGCGGCAGCGTGGGCACCGGGGCCGGGAGCGTCGCCTCCGTATCGGTCGAGCCGAACGGATCATTCTCGTCGAAGGAGAAGGGGGCGCTGCTCACGGGCGCGAGCGCGGGGCTCTTCGCCGGCACCTGCACGGGCGGGCTCTTCGCCGGTACCTGCAAGGGCACGGGCGCGGCGGCCTGGGCGGGCTTGGGCGCCGGAGCCGCGGGCCTGGGCGCCTGGGCCGGACCGGTCGCGAGCGCACCCGCGGGCTTGTTCGGAATGGGCGCCTTGGCGGCGAGCTTGAGCGCCTCGGCGGGCGTGGGGGTGTTCTCCCCCATGAACTCCATCAAGGGGTCCAGGTCGATGGTCGCCGGAGTCTTCGGTGGCTCCATCGCGCCGGCACGCGGCAGCATGGCGGGAGGAACACCGCCACGAGGCGCGGCGACACCGGGCACCGACGCGGCGGCGCTCACGGGCCCATCGAAAAGGTTGCCCAGACCCGCGGGGCGAGCCGGGGCCTTTCCCGTGGGCGGGGCGGCCAGGGGCGTGCCCGCACGAGGAGTGGCCGGCGGCTTCGCGGCCGGATCTGGAGAAGGCACACCCGGGGCCGGCGCGGCGGACGCAGAGTCCTCTCGCGCGACCTTGAAGGTGTGCTGACACTTCGTGCAGCGGACCTTGACCCCCTTGTCCGTCACCTTCTCGTCGGGGATCTTGAACCGCGTCTGACACCGCTCACACTTGACGATCATTCAGGGCTCGGCCGGTCCGGGAGTATAGGCGCAGAGGGGCGGCATCGCGAGCATGCCTCCACCCGGCTTGCCCGCCCCCCACCCCTCTGCTACAGGCTTTCGTCCCACACCGTGTGCGCAAGCATCCGCAGTGGGCGGGGAACGAGATTATGAGCGAGCCAGAGCAGGCAGGCGTGCCGGGCAAGGAGCCCAAGGTCATCAAGCGGTATACCAACCGCAAGCTCTACGACACCGTCGAGAGCCGCTATGTGACCCTGGATGAGATCGCCGCAATGATCAAGGAAGGGGTGGAGGTCCAGATCGTCGACAATCGGACGAAGGAGGACCTCACCTCGGTCACGCTGGCGCAGATCATCTTCGAGGAGGAGAAGAAGCGGAACCGGATGCCGCTGACGGTGCTCCGGGAGATCATCCGCCACCCGGGCGAGTCGCTGACGGGCTTCATCCAGAAGGAAGTCACTCCCCGTGTGGCCTCCATTCGCGAGGAGGCCGAGTCGCGGCTGGACAAGCTGCTGAGGCGCGAGAAAGAGGAAGGCATGCAGGAGGGCGCTCCCCCGCCCGCCGAGCAGCCGGCCGAGCAGCAGGAGGACAACACGCCGGGAGGCCCGGCGGAGCTGCTCAAGGCGAGCCAGCGGGCGCTGGAGGACTGGCAGCGGAAGATCGACGAGCGGGTGAAGCACGCCGTGGAGAACCTGGCGGGCAACCTGCCGGCGCTGGGCCGCGACATGGCGGTGCTGACGCAGCGGCTGGAAGAGCTCGAGAAGAAGCTGGACGAGCTCGAGAAGAACAAGCAGCAGTAACCGCCGCACTGCCCACCCCGCCCCGCCTGCCTCCCCTCACCGCCAATCTCCCCTCTCCCTCCGGGAGAGGGACGGGGTGAGGGTATCGAGGCTCGTGGGTTGCCCCCGTGTCACTTCGCCGGTGCGCGAGGGTGGGCCGCGTCCCACGCCGCCACCACGCGCTTGGGAGCAATCCGCCGCCAGGCTTCGACGAGCAGCTTCCCGAAAAGCGCCCGGTCCATGCGCGCGAGCTCGACGCTCGTCCATCCCTGGTGTCCCCACGGTGTGACGGCGAAGACCTCCGGCTGCATCTTCACGAAGGCGTCCTGCTCCTCGAGGGACAGCTTGAGGACGGCGCACTTCTCCTTCTCCCAGAGCGTCGCGAAGATCTTCCCGCGCACCCGGAACGACGGCTTGTCGAAGTGCGCCTGTTCCTCGGCCTCGGGCAGGGACAGCGCCAGCTTGCGGACGTCGTTGGGAGTCATGCCTGGGCACCTTCCTGGGGGTGGCGGCGCTCGTAGCGCTGCATCAGGGGCGTCACCGAGATGCCATGTACCACGATGGAGATGGCCACCACGGTGAGCACGAAGGGCACGAGCCGGCGCGCCAGCGACTCCTCCAGGCCGTGCCCGAGCGCATAGAAGAGATAGTACAGCGAGCCGATACCCCGGATGCGAGAGACCCCGAAGTTACGCCACGCGGGAGTCCTTCTTCCCGCGCTTCGTGGCCCGGGCGGGCGCCCCGTCGAAGATCTCCGTGGCGATGGCGGCGAGCATCCGGGCGCCGGTGCTGCTCGGGGCGTACTCCCAGATGGTCTTCCCGTGGCTCTGCGCCTCGTCCACCTTGACGTTGTAGCCGAGCGGCGTGGCGGCGAGGGTCTCAGGGAAGTAGGCCTTGAGGCGCTCGAGGATGGCGGTGGCGAGCGCGGTGCGGCGGTACAGGGTGGGCACCACCTTGGTGATGCGCAAGCCGGGGCGGCCCTCGGTCTCGGCGACCTGACGGACGGTGTCGGCCACCTCGGCGCACCCGTCGAGCGCGAAGTACGTGAGGGCCACGGGCACCACCACCTCGGTGGCGGCCACGAGGATGTTGCGCGTGGTGATGCCCATGGACGGCGGCGCGTCGAAGACGATGACGTCGAAGCCAGCGGCCTCCGCCGCCTCGAGCCGCCCGGCGAGCCGGTGTGCCCGGCGCTCGTCCTGGGCCACCACCAGGGGGAAGTCCGCCATCTCCTTGTATGCGGGCAGCACGGACAGGCCCTCGACGGCCGAGGGCTGGACCACGTCCTCCAGGCGCACGGCCGGATCGGTGAGCAGGTGGAAGACGTTGCGCGGCAGCGTGCGCACGTCCAGTCCGAGCGACTTGCCCGCGTGCCCCTGCGTGTCCAGGTCCACCAGCAGGACCTTCAGCCCGCGCTCTTTCGCGAGCCACGCCGCGGTGTTGACCGCCAGCGTCGTCTTGCAGGTGCCACCCTTCTCGTTGATGAAGGCGATGCGCCGCATGGAGGGCCCTCTACTTCTTCTTCTGGGCCGCGGCCGTCAGCGTGTCCAGCTTGGACTCCACCGAGGACAGCAGCCGCTCCAGGTCATCCACCTTGTTGCGCAGCTGCTCCACGTCCGCGCTGGAGGGCAGGTTCATGGCCGACAGCGCCGAGCGCAGCGCTCCATCCAGCGTGCCCTTGGCCGCCAGCGTGCGCGACACCACCGTCTGCACCGCCGCCACGAACTTCTCGTTGGACATCAGCTGCTGCGCCAGCTTGCCGGCGCGCTCCTCGCCGGTCTCGACGAGCTTCTTCACCACGGGGTTGTCTTTGAGCATGGGGGTGTCCATCAGTCCGCGGGGATTCGACGAGGGGGACGCGGAAGGTTCTGGAGAAAACGCGCGAACTCTGGAAGGACGCGACGCGACGTGTCAAGCGATGGAATCCAGATGACAGAGCGCGTTGACAGGGGGGAGGGGCGTCCCTACGGTTCGCCGCTCCCGATGGCCGGCCTGCTCGACAAGAGGGTGTGGATCGTCTCTGGCAAGGGTGGCGTGGGCAAGAGCACCATCGCCGCGGCGCTGGCGTTGCGCTCGGCGCGCGCCGGCAGGCGTACCCTGGTGTGCGAAATCAACACCCAGGAGCGCATCAGCCGCCTGCTCGGGCACCCGCCCGTGGGCCCTGAAGTGACGAAATTGGAGGACAACCTCTGGGCGGTGGACGTGCGCCCCCAGGAGGCCATGCGCGAGTACGCGCTCATGGTCCTGCGCTTCGAGACCCTCTACAAGACGGTCTTCGAGAACAAGGTGGTGCGTTACTTCCTGCGCTTCATCCCCTCGCTGCAGGAGCTGGTGCTGCTGGGGAAGATCCTCTACCACGCCCAGGAGAAGCGGCCGGATGGCAAGCCGTTGTGGGACACCCTCGTGATGGACGCGCCGGCCACGGGCCACGCCATCACCTTCCTGCGCGTGCCGCAGGTGCTGCTGCAGACGCTGCCGCCCGGGCCCATGACCCGCGAGGCCCTGAAGATGCGCGACATCCTGGAGGACCCCGCGGTGACGGTGGCCGTGCTGGTGTCGCTGCCCGAGGAGCTGCCGGTGAACGAGACGCTGGAGCTGCACGCGGCCCTGCGAGACCAGGTGAAGGTGCGCACGCACGCGGCGGTGCTGAACGCGGCCTTCCTCGAGCGCTTCACCGAGGACGACCTGGAGGCGCTGGTGGACCAGCCCGAGTTGCTGCGGGTGGCGCGCTCGCACCATGACCGGGCGGCGCAGACGGTGCTCGCGGAGATGAAGCTGGAGCGCAACCTGCACGTGCCGGTGCACCAGGTGCCCCGCATCTTCACGCCGGACTTCGACCGCTCGGCCATCGAGCAGGTGATGGGATACCTGGAGCCGATGGTGACGGGGAAGGCGGGGGCATGAACGCGCTCTCCGAGGCCCTGAAGCAAAAGCGCGTGCTGGTGTGCGTCGGCTCGGGAGGCGTGGGCAAGACGACCATCTCCGCGACGCTGGCGCTGCGCTCGGCGGTGGATGGGCGCAGCAGCCTGGTGTGCACCATCGACCCGGCCAAGCGGCTGGCCAACTCGCTGGGGCTCCACGCCCTGGGCAACGTGGAGGCCGAGGTCCCCGCCTCCGCCCTGGAGCCCCTGGGGGTGAAGCCCCGGGCCCGGCTCCACGCGATGATGCTGGACATGAAGCAGACGTGGGACGACCTCATCGTCAAGTACGCCCCACCGGACAAGCGCGAGAAGATCCTCTCCAACCGCTTCTACCAGTCGCTCTCCAGCGCGCTCGCGGGCAGCCAGGAGTACATCGCGATGGAGAAGCTGTGGGAGCTGCGCACGAAGCGCGACTACGAGCTCATCGTGCTCGACACGCCGCCCACGGCGCACGCGCTGGACTTCCTCGAGGCGCCCAACCGGGTGCTGGACTTCCTCGACAACGAGGCGGCCAAGTGGCTGCTCACGCCCGCGCTGGCGGCGGGCCGGATTGGCCTGTCCCTGTTCAGCCTGGGCAGCAGCTACGCGGCGAAGACGATCTCCAAGTTCACCGGCACGGAGACGCTGCAGGAGCTGGCCGCCTTCATGATGGCCATCGCGCCGATGAACGAGAGCTTCCGGGAGCGGGCGCGCGGGGTGCGCGAGCTGCTGGAGGCGGAGCAGACGGGCTTCGTGCTGGTGACGAGCCCGGGCCGCGAGCGGCTGGACGAGGTGATGCACTTCCACCGGCTGCTGAAGCAGAACGAGATGGACGTGGTGGCGGTGGTGGTCAACCGCGTGCACCCGATGCCGGGCGCGCAGCTGTGGGAGGAGATGCAGGGGCTCATCCCGGCGCGGCGCGCGAAGGTGGAGCAGACGCTGCGAGAGCTGACGATGCTGGCGGAGCAGGACGCGCGGGGCATCGCCGAGCTGCAGGCGGCGGTCGGCAACACGCCGCTCATCCAGGTGCCGCGCTTCGAGCTGGACGTGCATGAGATCAGCGCGCTGTGGCGCACGGGGCGCTACCTGATCGGCGACGAAGTGATTCCCGGCCCCACTGCCCCTCTCCCCTCGGGAGAGGGACGGGGTGAGGGTTCCAGCCCCCCGGGTTGAGCCCCGGGAGCCCCGCTCACGAATCCCGGCACAACCGGTCCACCCGGTTGAGCAGCGTGGGAATCCGCGAGGCCCCGTGCATCCGCCGCACGTGCTCCGCGGCCTCGCGGGCCTCCACGCCCACCGCGGTGACGAACAGGGGACGCTGGCTCTGCCCGCGCAGCACTGGCACCGCGAGCTGGCTGGAGTGGAACGCCGTCTTGGCCACGCCGATGACCGGCATGCGCCGCCCGAGCGCCTCGTACAGGTGCGCGCCCAACCCGGGCCGCTCCTCGCCCAGCCACACGTACCCGTCGATGACCACCGTCTCCAGCGGCTCCTGGACGCCGCCGAGCACCTTCAGCAGGTGGGGCAGCTCGCGGCGGTAGAACTGGCCGGGCTCGTAGGGCTCGGCGGGCGGGCCAACATCGTCGCTCCTCCAAGTGTCCACGGCTTTGCCCGCCCGGCAGCCGGGCATCGGGCCATGCGGGCGGGAAACCCGGGCGGAGGTTAAGCTGCGCGCCGCCTGGGAACTCCGGGACGGCTCTTGCTGTCCTGGAGGCAGGAAACCTGGACGGCCCCTCCGGGGGCCCCTGACGACCTATGCAGCGGAGGACATACATGTTGGCCACCTGGCGCAAGTGGGTGTTGGTGGGAGTTCTGGGCCTGGTGGGGTGCCGGACGACGGGCACGGCGGTGCGCGACACGCCGGAGACGCCCCGGCAGCAGGTGCACTTCGATCCGGTGACGGTGACGGCGGACCTGGAGCTGGCCTCGCTCAATGACGAGGAGCTGTTCGCCGGAGGCACGTCGGCCTTCGCGGCCAACGACTTCGCCAAGGCGGCGCGCTACTTCGGACGGCTGGTGGACTTCCACCCCCAGAGCAAGCACCGCGAGGAGGCGCTCTACAACGCGGGCCTCGCCCACGAGCGGCTGGAGCAGTGGGGGGAGGCGAACCTGCGCTTCTCCGAGCTGGCCGACGCGGAGAAGGGCACCGGCGACGCGCTGGACGCGGCCTTCCGCCTGGCCGAGACGCAGTACCACCTGGAGCGCTTCGCGGAGGCCGCGAAGGTGCTGGGCACCATCGCCGCGCGCTCGGACCTGCCGGTGGGCAAGCGCCTGGAGGCCCAGGTGCAGCAGGGCGTGTGCGAGCTGGAGACGGGGCAGAGCGAGAAGGCGGAGAAGACGCTGCGCCAGGCGCTCACCACGTACGAGTCCCTCGCGGACAAGGACGAGGTCGAGGACTACTTCCCCGCGCAGGCGCACTTCTTCATCGGGGAGATCTACCGGCAGCACTACGACCAGGTGAAGCTGGACCCGGCCAAGGGCAGCGACGCGCTGGCCAATGACTTGAACTACAAGGCCGAGCTGCTGCTGTCGGCACAGGGCAACTACCTGCGCGCCATCCGGGTGGGCAACGGGCACTGGGCGACGGCGGCCGGGTCGCAGATCGGCTCGATGTACGAGAACCTGTATGAGCACCTGGTGAGCTCGCCGGCCCCGGCGGAGCTGGACGCGGAGGAGGCGGCCATCTACCGCGAGGAGGTGCGCAAGAAGGTGCGGATCCTCCTCACCAAGTCCATCAACATCTACGAGCGCACGCTGGAGGCGGCTGAGCGCATCGGCTCGCAGAACACGTTCGTGGACAAGACGCGCCAGAGTCTGGAGAAGATGAAGGCCCTGCTGCTGGCGGACACGGAGTCGGCCCCCGTCCCCGAGGACGAGCCCACCCGGTCCAAGCCGCACTCCTGAGGCCATTTCCCCGAGGCCATTTCCCCTCGCCCCCCGGGAGAGGGACGGGGTGAGGGTGCCACGCATCCTGGATTGAACCCCGTGTCTCCACTGGGGCTCACGGGTTGAAGCGTGTAGCCCTCGATGAGCTGTTCCCGGTTCCTCTCGATGAACTCCGCGACCGTCGTCATACCGTGGGCATTCCTCGCACCCCTGAAGGTGCTGGGGACGCACGGCTCACGCCAGTACGGCGATGCGAGGGCGTTGTCCTTTCAACGCGTCAACGCGCTCCGGCGAGGGCAGCGGGAAGCTGGTGCCGGACAGCACCCCGCCGCCCCGGCGAGCCCCCCCCCCTCTGGGAGAAGCTCCGGGGAAGGGACTAGGCTCTGGCTCCACGCATGGAGCCCATCTTCACCCCCGAGCAGCTCGCCGAGATCGAGGCCTACCACCTGCCGCTCTACATCCGGAGCGCGGTGAGCCCGCTCGTCTACCTGGGAGTCCTGGCGCTCATCCTGGGCGTCCTGGTGCGGCCCTTCTACCGGTGGTCCGAGTCCAGCGCGGCCTGGCTGTCCCAGCGGCTCGCGGTCCTGCGCACGGCACCGGTCCTCCGGGTGGTGGTCCAGGCGTTGGATCGGCTCTGGGGCGAGCCGGGCTGGGGCGCGGCGCTGCTCTTCGCGCTACTGGTGGAGCTCTTCATCGAGCTCGTCTACGTCCCGGCGACCATCTACTTCGACTACGTGCTGGAGCACCGCTACGGCATGTCCTCGTACACGCCGCTGCGCTTCCTGGTGGACGAGCTCAAGGGCATCGCCATGGAAGGAGTCGCCGTCTCGGCGCTGGCGCTGGGCATGTACGGGCTGGCGCGGCGGATGAAGCGCTGGTGGCTGGTGCTGGGCATCCCCACGGCGCTGCTGATGCTGGGGGCCTCCGCGCTCGACCCGTACCGCAGCCAGGTCTTCTTCGAGCAGACGCCCCTGGAGCAGGGCCCCCTGCGCGAGCGCATCACCGCGCTCATGGCCCAGGCGAACGTCCCCTTCCAGGACGTGCGGGTGGAGAAGACGTCCGTGGCCAGCAAGCGCCTCCAGGCGTACTTCGCGGGCCAGGGCCCCACGCGCACCATCGTGCTCAACGACGTCATGCTGCGCGAGCTCCAGCCCGACGAGGTCCTCGCCGCCGTGGCCCACGAGGCCGGCCACGTCCACGAGCCGAAGTGGCCGGGGCGCATCGCCGCCTCGCTGGCCCTGGTGGGGCTCCTCTACGTCATCGACCGGATGCTGCGGCACGCCGCCGCCCGGGGCTGGTTCGGCACCACGCGCTTCGCGGACATCCGCACCTTCCCCCTCCTGTGGCTGCTCTCCTTCTTCGTCTTCTTCCTGAGCACGCCCCTCTCCTCCGCCTTCTCCCGTGAGCGCGAGCGCGAGGCCGACCGCTACGCCCTCCAGCTCACCCAGGACCCCGCCGCCTTCCGCCGCATGCTGGTGAAGGCCGCCCGGGTGAACAAGATGAACCCCGACCCGCCCCGCTGGGTCGTCCTCAAGAACCACACCCACCCGCCCATCCGCGAGCGGCTCGCCGCCATTCCTCCCGCTCCAGAAAAAAAGGCGCCAGCGGGCGGGCCCCTCTCCGAGCCCACCCACTGACGCCCTCCCCCCGGGCCGCCCGATCCCCTCCTCCCCTCCGCGGCCCGGCGGTCCCTCCCGGCTCCGCGGACTACGCCTTCGCCCGCGGCTCCGTCTGCAGCTTCTCCGCGGCCGCCAGCGTGATGGCCCTCACCAGCGCCTTCGCCCTCCGGCCCGCCGACGTCTCTCCCCTCGGGTCCGCCTCCACCGCGTTGGCCAGGTCCGTGAAGCCCTGCCGGTTGCCCCGCCGCAGGTACAGCTCGCCCCGGTTCACCAGCGCCACCGGGTTGGAGGGGTCCCTCTCCAGCGCCGCGCTGTACTCGGTGACCGCGTCCTCCAGCCTCCCGAGCTTCTGGTACACCGTGCCCAGCGCCGCGCGGCTCGCCGAGTCCTTCGGGTTCCCCTCCACCAGCCCCTCGAAGAGGATGCGCGCCTCCTCGTAGCGCCCCGCCGCCGCCAGGTCACACCCCACCTGGGCAATCGCCTTCGCCTCCGCGAACGTCATCCCCTCCACCTCCGCCCACGTCGCCTCCCCGCGCACGAACGCCTTCAGCTTCTCCGCCGTCGCCGTGTCCATGGTTCCTCCCTCGTACTTGATGACGCGTCCCATCTCCGCTCACGCGCTCCGCATGTTGGAGAGGGCCGTCTTCGCCATCTCGTTGAACTTCATGGACAGCGTGCTCATCATCTCGAACATCATCTTCCGCTTCTCCACCAGCTTCTGGAGCCGCAGGTTGAGGCGCTCGATGTCGCGCTGCGAGTCCGCGAGCGCCTTCTCGTCCCCCTTGCCGTTCTTGATGCCGGCCTGCTTGTCCTGCGCCGCCGCCAGCTGATCCATCACCTGGAGGATCTCCCCGTCCATCTTCTCCGTGAGCGACATGAGGATGGCCTCGATCTTCTCCTCCAGGCTCATGCTCGGGTCGTTGATGATGCCCCTCATGCTCGAGCTGGCCGTGCCCCCCGTGGACCCGGATGGCACGCAGCCCGTGCCCGCGGGCCGCCCGTACTGGGCGAAGTCCGCCTTCACCTTGAAGATCTCGTTCTGGATGTTGCTCAGGCTGACGCGGTCGTCATTGTTCATGTCGCGGAAGATCTGCCCCTGCGAGTGGACGCCACCCGAGGTTTCGAGCCGCTCGAAGTAGCCCGGGTTGTCCACGAGGAAGCGGGCCGCCTGGCGCAGCTCGGGCGACACGCGCGCGTCCTGGGCGATGCGCTGCAGGTCCCCTCGCGACAGGTTGCCGTCCAGCTTCCCGTCCGTCGCGTCGAGGTAGCGGAAGTTCTGCTGGAGCGTCTGCAGCGCGTGGAAGTAGTCGTTCATCTTCGGATCCAGGTGGCTGCCCTGCGTGCCACCACACGCCCGCGCCGGGCCGCTCGTCCCCGGCGGTGAGCAGTCCCGCGCCGGAGGGCGCGCGTAGCCCTCACAGGCCCGCGCGCTGTCGGCGGGCGGCTTGTACTCGGTGGTGGCCGGCGGATTCTTCGTCAACTCCTGCGCGAGCCCCATCGCGCCATCGGCCGCCAGCATCACGTTGCCCGTCATCGCGCCCACGGCCACCTTCGCCGCATTGGTAATCGCCGGCGGCAGCCCCAGCGCGTTGCCCGCCGCGTCGATGAGCGCGCCCCCCGACAGCAGGCTCGTCACTCCCCCCAGTGCACTGCCCAGACCCCTCAAGAAGTCACTCATGGTGCCTCCCGCGCGGCACCGGGGCTCCATGCCTCCGGATGCCGCACCGTGTTCCGCGCCTGACGGATTGCAGCGGCGATGCCGGGCCCGGGCCCTCGCCCGGCTCAATGAATTCAGCGGGTTGGCCCGCTCACCGGGCGAGCACGGTCCTGCCTCGCGGACGGGGCGGTCCACGGCCGGGGATTGCGGTTACATTCCGCCGCGCATGCGCACCCTGGGCCTCGATTACGGTACCAAGACGATTGGCGTGGCCGCCTCGGACGCCCTGGGCCTCACCGCCCAGACCGTCACCACCCTCCGCCGCACCAGCCTCAAGGCCGACCTCGCCGCCCTCAAGGAGCTGGTGCAAGAGTACGAGGTCGAGCGCTTCGTCGTCGGGTTCCCCCTCAACATGGATGGCACCGAGGGCCCTCGCGCCGAGGCCACCCGCAAGTTCGTGGACGCCCTCACCCAGGCGCTCGGCCTGCCCGTGGAGCTGTGGGACGAGCGCCTGTCCACCGTGGCCGCCCAGCGCACCCTGCTCGAGGCGGACCTGTCGCGCGCCAAACGCCGCGAGGTCATCGACCAGATGGCCGCCCAGTTCATCCTCCAGGGCTGGCTCGACGCCCGCCATCCTCCGTCCTCGGGCGACGCCTACGACGATGGCGACTACGACCCGGAGCCGTAGGTGAAGAAGGTCCTGCTCGCCCTGCTCGTGCTCGGGGTGCTCGCGGCGGCCGTCGCGGGCGCCTGGTACCTGCGCCGCGAGCGGCGGATCTCCGAGTTCGCCCTCACGCCCGTCACCCTCCCCGCCGAGGGCATCACCCTCGCCGTGCCTGGCGGCAACGGCCCGAGGACGATCGCGAAGATGCTGGCGGACGCGGGCATCGTCACCGACCCGGAGCTGCTCTACCTCTACATCCGCCGCGAGCGGGTGGGCACACGGCTCAAGGCCGGCGAGTACCTCTTCGAGGGCACCCTGACTCCCGCGCAGGTGGTGGAGCAGCTCGCCTCCGGCAGGGTGAAGCTCTACCGCTTCACCGTCCCCGAGGGCCTGCGCGTCGAGGAGATCCTCCCCATCCTCGCCGGCTCGGAGTTGAAGCTGGACCTGGGAGAGTTGGAGCGGCTCGCCTCGGACCCGGGCTTCCCGCGCGAGGCGGGCGTGCCCGCGGCTTCGCTCGAGGGCTTCCTCTATCCGGACACGTACGCCTTCACCCGGAACGCCACCGCGGAGCAGGTGCTGAGGAAGATGGTGGAGCGCGCGCTGGAGGAGTACCGGAAGGCGGACGCGCAGCGGAAGGACGGGGTGAAGCTCTCGCTGCTGGAGACGTTCACCCTGGCCTCCATCGTGGAGAAGGAGACGGGCCAGCCCCAGGAACGGCCTCGCATCTCGTGCGTCTTCCACAACCGGCTGCGCCAGGGCATCAAGCTCGAGACGGACCCCACGGTCCTCTACGCCATGAAGCTGCGGCGCGGGGTGTACTCGCGGAACATCACCCGGAAGGACTTGAGGACGCCGCACCCGTACAACACGTACACCACCCCGGGGCTGCCACCGGGGCCCATCGCCAGCCCGGGCGCCGCCGCCCTCCAGGCCGCCCTCCACCCGCTGGACTGCGATGATCTCTTCTTCGTGTCGCGCAACGACGGCACGCACATCTTCTGTCCCACGCTGGCGTGTCACGAGGCGGCGGTGCGCAAGTGGCAGGTGGAGTTCTTCCGCGAGAAGCGCCGCCGGCAGCGGATGAACGGCACGCCGTAGCCACGTCCCGGCTCAGGACAGGAGCTCGACACGCACCCGGACGGCCGGGTCTCCGAGCACCACGTAGTTCCGCGCGTCAGTCCCCTCGAAGCAGCGGGAGACCAGCTCGAGCGACGGCCCCGCCGACTTCTGGGAACCGAGCAGCTCGCGCTGCAGAAGGGTCGCCATCAGGAAACGGTCGCGGAAGTCCCGGACCGCATGCCCTACCGGCTCGCCATTCAGGATGCGCCCGACGCAGTTCCGGAAGGGGTGGAGCCGTGGCCCCACCCGCGGTGGCCGTATCGAGTAGGCCCAGGTCCGCTCCACATGGCCCAGCACGGCCAGGGCCCCCCCATTCGGATGGGACAGGAGCCGCTGAGGCAGCGCGGCCACGAACGGCTGGGGCGAGAGATGGGCCGGTATCTGCTCCGGCAGGAAGGCGAACTCCGCCTTCCGGGGTGTCCCCGCGCTGAAGCAGGCGAAGAAGAACGCGACGAGCCCATGGAGCCGGGCATCGTCCGCGATGTCCGCCGCGCTCAGGTAGTGCGTGCTCTCGATGGAGCCGGGGCCCGTCCACTCCTGGCAGAGCAGCGCGCCCTGCAGTCCGCGCTGAAGCGCATGCCCCGGCGCCATCCCCATCCCATGCGAGGCGGTGAACAGCAGGGTGGGACGCTGCTCGCCACGCCCGTGCAGCACCTCGGCGAGGTGGGCCCTCGTCCCCGCCTCGCCAATGAAGGAGACACCGTCATACCCATGGGCCCGTGCCACCGAGGGCTCCGAAAGGGGCGTGAGCAGGTAGTCCGCGCTCAACGCCGTCGCCGTGTCTCCCGGATGCCGGGGGCCCCACCAGGTGACCCGCTTCTTCGTGGGAACGGAGGACGCCCGCTCGTAGTCGATGACGCTCCGGGCGTACCGCGCATACCCGTCAGCGGACTCGAAGCACAGCCGCCCGACCGCGTATTGGCCGCTCAGCACATACTGGAAGTCGAAGGGAATCTCCGTCGGCGCGCCCACCAGCAGCAGGTAATAGGGCAGCAGGCTGGGGATCACGTCCCCGCTCGACATGCCGTGGCGCACCAGCCACTCCTCGGCCTTCTCCCCCGGAAGGTAGTCGAGCACGTGGAAGCAGCCGGCCTCGACATGCGCCTCCCGGTGATCGATCAACGGCTGGAGGGCCTGGCGTACCGGCTCGGGCGTGCCCACGGGAAGAACGATTCCCCACCCCGCCCGGCGGACGTCCGGCTCGCTGATTCCATACGGCAAGGCGTGGAATCGCCCGGCGTCCTGCTCCGGTGGAAGTGAGTCCCGGAGCCTCGCTTCGACCGCGCGCGCCACCTGCTCGAGCGGGAGGGGTGGAACGAGATAGCGGCCCGTCGATGCATCGACTCCGCTCAGGACGAGCGTCTCCTCCTCCATGGCCTCAGAACGCCTCCTCTCCCATCTCGAGCGCCTCGGGCCCCATGCCCGCCAGCAACGCACCGAGCTCCTTCCCCAGCACTCCCGCGGAGGCGGTGGCCTCGGCGTCCTCTCCGCGCAGCTCGAGCACGTAGGGCGCCGCCAACAGTTCGAGCGCCTGTTCCGCGAGCCGTCTTCGCGCCTCCTCGCGCCGCGCATCCGCTTCGATCCGCTCCGTCTGGAGCCAGCCGCGCAGCGCGGCGCTCGCCAGCCGCCGGGACGTCAGGAGGTTGATCGGCTCCGGCACGTGCGGCCAGTCCACCTCGAAGTGTGCGTGCCGGAAGTCGAGCATCTCCGCGAAGGAGCAGTCCACTCCGGGCAGACGGCCCAGTGCCAGCCCGACGACCCGGGGCACGAGGGCGAGCTCTCGTTCCGCCCGCGGGTCTCCCTTCACGAGCCGGGCCGCCTCCATCCCGCGCAGGGGCCGCCGGGCTTCCTCGCCGAACCCCAACGCCTCGGCCACCTGGGCCATCAACTCCAGGCGAATCACCGCCGGAGGGTACCTCCTGTCGTACGACTCCCGCATGCGCTCGGATGGCCGCCACGCGAACTCCGTGAGCGCCCAGAGCGCGGCCGTCCCCATGGAGACGAGGGAGAACACGTCCGCGAAGATCTCCTGGGCCCACCCCCTCCAGCGCAGCGAGTCCTCCAGCGCATCGGGAGAGCCACGCGCTTGCGCCTCCGTGCGCACGGTCTGGCACAGGGACTCCGCGAAGGCGTCCTCCAGGCCGAGGAAACCCTGGACCTGATGACCCACCTCGTGACCGATGAAGACGAGCCACCAGGGCGAGTGGAGACACATCACCGGCAGATGGATGACCTGCACCGGCAGCTTCTTCAGGTGGCTGAGCAGCAACTCCTTCCCCGCGTCCCTTTTCAGCTCCCGGGGAACCGGCTCGACCGTCCGCGTGAGGGCCGGTGAGTGCTCCAGATCGATGAAGGGCAGCGGCACGGGCATCGCCTGGAACGGCAGCCCCAGGAGCCTCACGTACTCGTGGACCGGCTGCCAGGTACTCCAGACGACCTGATCCGCGGCACGCAGGAGGGGCCCCATGACCGCGTCGTCCCGTTGATCGAATCGCTCCCGGAAGAACCGCCACATCCTCCGCAGGCAGAGGGCCCGGAGCTCCATCCCCAGGCACTCCTCATGGAAGCGCGCTTCCGGCAGCGCGCCATCCAGCCCCTCGAGTTGCTCGTCCAGATTCCTCCTGGCACTCCGCAGGTAGCCCTCGACGAAGTCGAGCTGGGACCCGTGGTGATGCCCCACGTCCCTGTCGCGCCGCTCCTTCAGCCACACGTCCAGGCCGTGCCCGAACGCGCGCAGCTCCTCGCGCACCCGCTCGCGCCTGCAACGATTGGCGAGGGGGACCCCGTTCCCCATGGCGCTACCCTCCTGTCTGGAGGAGTGGCTCCGTGCCATCCCGCACCAGCTCCGGTGGGAGGTACAGGCAGAGGTCCATCGCGGCCTCCGTCCTTTCCCGTGGCGTCATCAGGGGGATGTGCTCCCGGACGAGCGAGCGGAGCTCCGGCATGAGGCCGTCCAGCAGACCCGGCCAATCCTGCTCGTTCAACCGGGGCGTGAGCTCCTTCAGCACCAGCGCCGAGATGTCGAGCGGGAGGCACGGAAGCACCACCACCGCCGTCAGCTCTCCGGATTGGGCCAGCCTGGCCGCGAACCAGCGCAAGAGGCCCGCCTGCAACCGCTCGGAGGCCAGCCACTGGCTCGAGACCAGGGGGACTCCCTGCAGGATGACCATCCGGAGGTTGGGGTAGTTGCGCAGCAGATCACTCCCCGCGATCAGTTCCTCCCGGCTCCGGCTCTGCTGTTCGTAATACTCCTCGCCCACCAGTTGGAGCCGGACACCGCGGGAGGTGGGAACCGCCGACGTGATGAGGTGCACCACGTCCACGCACCAGTTCGACTGGACACTGTCGCTCGCGTCCGGGAACCGGGTACAGCCTCCCCAGGAGGCCCACGCCTGCTGCGCGAGGGAGAGCTGGAGGGGACCCGCGCACAAGGGCTGCGCGCACTGGAGGGGCTCCTCGCGGAGCGCGCCCGCCCGCAGGCCATCCGCCACGACCCGGCGGAACCGCGGGAACTGGCGCCCCTCCTCCGCCCCATGCTCCACGCCCAGGATGTATTCCCAGCAGGGCTCGGCGGCCTCCGGAGTGACCCGGAGCGTGACGCCTTCCCGGGCCGGAGAGCACGCCACCTCCCGCAGCCAACGGGGCAGCATCCTCCGCACCTCCTCGTAGGACACGCGCGGATCGACGTCGAACGTGCACACCCGCTCACGCGGGGAGGACTCCAGGGAGACCTCGACGCGTAGCGCCGGCCCGAGCAGCACGCCCTTCTCGAGGGGCATGGTGGGCTCGGCGAGCACCCGCTGCACCATCAAGCACGTGGAGGACGAGGGAGACTCCCCTTCACCCCACCGCCTCTCCCGCTCCACGCCACCGCGCGCCAACGCCCACAGCGCCTCGAGCTCCGTCGACATCTGCAGGCGCCCCGACGGGAAGTAGCCGCCATATCGCCGCGAGCTCTCCTGGAACAACCGCTCCAGCCGCTGGGTGTTCCCCTCGAGGAGCGCCGCGCTCCGGGCCATGCAGAGCATGAGCCTCAGCAACCAGGGCTTCCACCCCGTGTGCATGAGGTGGGTGTCGATGAGCTCATGCGGGGCGCCCCGTGCGGCCGCCTCCTGGAGCCGTTGCCACGCGGGGAGCGGAAGGCCCTTCTCCACCATCTTCCCGTAGTCCCGCGACAGCGCCTCCAGCATGCCGGGCAACGAGTCCGGCGCGAAATGGTTGCGGGCGAGAACCTCGCAGGCCCCGGCGATGAACGCCCCGACGGTGTCGCCCACGCGCAGGAACTGGGAACGGGACAGCGCGAGCAGCAGCGCGCCCTGCCTGGGCAGCCTCAGCGCGAGCAGCTCCCCCTCCTCCCGCGCCAGCTCCGCGAACCTGCGCCCCCCGAGCCGCTCCACACCCCAGCGCAGCACCTCGGGCAGCGGCTCCTCCGCGGATGCCTCCTCCCGCAGCACCCACAGCCGCAGGCCGAGCCGCACGAGCTCCTCCGGGTGCCCGGGCCGGTCCTGGCACCACGTGTCCACGAGGGACAGCAGACGGTCCGGCTCACGGAAGTCGCGCGTCCGGGACCAGCGCTCCGCCAGGAGGCCCGCCTCCACCGCATCCAGCAGGCAGCAGCAGGCCCAGAAGTCGAGCCGCTCCAGGCTCCCCAGGGGCGCGAGCAGTTGCTTCGAGGCCCATTCCAGCAGCAACTCCGCCGAGGTCTCGTCCAGGACGGGCGCGGAGCGCCAGCAAGCATGGCGCCAGCGCACGCCCGCTTCTCCCTTCGGAGGCCTGAGCTGCCCCGTTCCGAAGAGCCTCTCGACGTAGTCCGGCCTCATCTGCCCATGGATCGACGCCATGAGGAGCAGACGCTCCGGCGGGAGCTCCGCCGGGGGGTTGCGCAGGAGCCGCTCGTAGAAGGTGGAGGACAGCTCCCCGAAGTTCCGCATCCGCCGGGCCACGCGCAGCGAGGCGTGGTCCGCGCTCTCCGCTCCCAGCTCGAACATGGCGCGGCGCTCGCTGCCACGGGCCTGCGCGGAGAAGCAGTCCTGGGCTTCCTCCACCTGTCCCTGCATCGCCATGAGCTCGGCGAGCACCACCAGGGCCGGCGAAAAGGCCCGGTGGGCATTGCACTCCACCGGCAGGTCCACCGGCGCCGGGTCGAGGAAGTCCAACTCCTCGAGCACGTCCGCCTCCACCCGTCCCGCCAGCATGAGCAGGGCGGCATTGAACCGGTCCTGATCGATGTTGCTCGCGCCCGGCAGGAACACCGTGGCCGAGGAGCCCCGATCCTTCCAGCCCAGGTGCGCGAGCACCTCCCGGGCGGAAGCATGGACCGGATACATCGCCCGGATGTACTCCAGCCGGATGCGTGCACCCAGGTCCTCGGGGGAACGCCAATCCAGCCAGCGCCGGGGCGTGGGCCCGGGCCCGACGAGCTTCAGCGCCTCGGAGAACCACTCCTTCATCTTGCCGTCCATGTGGGGCTCGCCCCGCAGCCTCGCGTTGCGCCCACACAGCACGAGGGCGAAGGCCCGGAGCTCGCGCGAGGCCCCGGCGGCGTCCAGGAGCTTGCGGAGCTGGTCGAATTGCCGCGTCGTCCCGGCGAGACGCACCTGCCGGGTGTCCTCCGCGCGCTCCAGCACGGCCTCGATGGCGGCCACATAGGACGCCAGCTGTTGCTCATCCCGGAGCGAGGGATCCCACTGGAGGGGTTTGCCCTTGGGTTTGTAGCTCTCGTCCACCAGTTCCCAGAGCTCGTCGATCTGCTCCACCCGGAGCGGGCGCTTGCGGAAGCGAGTGGCCACCAGCAACCCGGCGGTGGCACGGAACTTCAGCCGCCTGTTGCCCCGGGCGAGCTTCCAGACCTCATCCCAGACGCTCTCGGCATTGCGCCAGCCCTGGGCCAGGGCCGCCGCGTACGTGGCGAGCACCGCGGTCCGCAGCTCCTCCTCCAGCGGCTCCATGGCGCGCTCCGGCGAGTGCTCCGGGGCGAGCGGCCCATGCTTGGCCAGCAGGCGCTCGCAGAGCTCCCGTCCCCGGTCGAACTCCCCCAACTCCGCCACCCGCCGCTCCATGGCCTGCCACCACCCCAGCACACGCCGGGAATGGTCCCGCGCCCGGGGCCGGTCCGGGTGCAACAACAGACGGACGAGGATGTGGACATGGAACGTCTGGAGCTGCTCGAGGGGCGCGCTCGTCGTGAAGGCCTCGAGGTGTTCCACCACCCGGTTCCAGGCGGCGATCCATGCCTTCTCCCGCGACTGACGCAGACAGCGCGAGAGTTCCTCGCGCAGCACCGGCTCCACCTCGTAGATCTGCCCATCCCCATCCAACCACTCCTGCCGCAGCAGCTCCTCGAACGCCTCCTCGAACTCCGCCTCGCTCCCCTCCTTCCACGTCGAGGCCAACAGCTCCCGATCGAAACAGCCCAACAGCGAGAGGGTGGGCAGCAGCGACTCGAGCCCCTCGTGGCCGATGCGCTCGAGGATGCGGAACTGGACGTACTTGACCTGTTTCTCCGCCCGGATCTCCTCGGGGGTGAGCTGGGGCGAGCGAAGCACCCAGTTCACATAGAGCCCGAGCCTGTAGGGGTTGAAACGCTCGACGTCCACGCGAGGCGCCTCGGAGGGATCCGCCCAGATGAAGCGCGAGGAGCGGCCCCCCACCCAGCCGTGCTTCAGGAGACGGCCCTCCTCCCGGCTCTGCTCCAGGATGGGCGGCAGCAGCGCCCGCGCCTGGACCGCATCCGTCCTCCCGGAGTGCTCGAAGGCGAGTCCGAAGAAGGTCCTGGCCTCCGGGTGGGTGAAGCCGCGGATCTCATGGAGCCGCAGGTACGGGCGCGGGGGGAACTCCGGGAGCGAGCTCTTCGCCCACCAGCCCGCCCCCGCCGAGGCGAGTCCACGCCGGCCACAGAAGACGACTCGCAGCCCGGGGTGACACGCATGCATCTGCTCGAGCAGGAGGAAGGTGACGCGAAGCTTCTCGGACAACCATCCCCCCACCCGGACGAGCTCCTCGCACGTGTCGAGCACCAGCACGGTGGGCTGGGGCAGTTGCGCCAGCGCGGCGGCGAAGGGGTACGCGAGCTGCTGCGTCAGGACCGCATCCGACACCTCGATGCTCCAGTCCTTGCGTATCACGCGCTCCCGGAGGCGGAGGATGTTGTTGTCCAGCTCCTTGAACAGGCGGTTGCCCAGCCCCGTCCGATCCTGCAGGCGGAGCTGCTCGGCGAGTCTCTCCACCAGCAACCACGGGGCCCGCGAGGGATAGTCCGGGGCCAGGCGATCGAAGTCGATCCGGGCCGCGCATCCTCCGCGCTCGGGAACCAGGCGGGTGACGATGTGGCGGGCCAGCATGGTCTTTCCCACTCCGGCCTGGCCGATGTAGTGCAGCGCCCAGCACCCGTCCTCTCCCTCCAGCAGGCGATCGAAGGCACGGAGTTGCTCCTCGCGGGCGACGAAGTCGTGCAGGTGCTGCATGTCCGTGGCGCGCAGGTGGATCAACTCGAGCCACCGCCAGGCCTTCGCGATGGCGGCGACCCCCTCCAGGCCGAAGAAGGGCTCCAGGCGCCTGGCGGCCTCCACCCATCTCAGCGCCTCCCCGAGCGCCTCATCCGTCGTCTCCCGCCAGGGAGTGCCCGCGGCGGGGACCGGCCTCGGGAGCAGTATCTCCAGATGACCATTCAGCGCCGCCTCGAGCGCCTTCACACTCGTCGCCTTCGAGGCCAGCGCGGCCCAGCGGCGCACCGCGCTCGGGACACGTCCCCCGTCGCGGGCCTGTGCATCGATCGCCCGCCCCGCCGCGACGATCGCCGGACGGAAGCGGCGCTCCACCACCCCCAGGCGCTCGAGCTGCTCGGCCCTCACCGACTCGGGCATCCAGAACAACTCGCCCTCGGGATCTTCCGCGGGTCTGGATTCGCACAAGCCCCTGTCGCGCATCTCCCGCAGCAGCTCCCCCACATCCTGGAGCCCCGAGGGAAAGCCACAGGCCCTCGCCAGCTCCACCGTCCACGAGGGGACGACCAGGAGCCACTCGATGGCGTCCTTCGCAAGGCTCTCCAGCCACGCCTTGCGCGTGTTCCGGATGCTGGCCAGTTGCTCCTGCTGCCCACGCAAGAACGCCTCGCGCATGTCGGATTGGATCACGACCGGCCCTCCTCCCGCTCGGCCATCCAGATCCGCTCATCATCCGCGGGCTCGAGCAGCTTGCGATTCACCGCCGTGCGGACCACCGCCTCGACCTCATCGGAGTAGAGGCGCGAGGGGATGCCCATCACCTTGAGGTGCATCTGATCCAAGGCGAAATTGGCCATCTCCGCGTCGATCTCGGGCTTGAAGACCAGCTTCTTGAACAACAGGAACTGCTCATAGGGCACGAGCCCCTGGTCCTCGGAGAACGGACCGAGCTTGTGGCTCTCCACGTTCAGCCGCTCGTACAGCTTCTTGAGCGACTCGTCCGACAACCCGGAGCGCGCGGCCCGGTGCGTGGTGAAGACGACCGGGACCGGGAACTTCGCCGAGCCCAGACCGTAGGACGTCAGCAGGGTCCGGAGATCGGAGATGTCGGGCCCGAACTGATGGATCTCATCCAGGAACACCATCACGCCCTTGAACACCATCTCGTCCTTGTTCTCCTTGGGCTTCATGGCGTCTTGGGAGAGCCGCGCCAGGTCCTCGGCGAGCGCGGCCCTCACCACCCGGGGATCACTCACCTTGCGCGCCGTCCTGAGCCTCCGCTCGACCTCCGGATGCAGCGGCGCGAGGGGATCTTCCCGGCGCGCCTGCAGGAGATCGAACTCCAGGGGCTCCTTGGACTCGAGATCGAACTCGGCGCGCACATCCAGGATGCTCTGGCTGAGCTCCTGGGCGAGCCCCCAGATGGAGGCAGGAGGCTCCTCGGCCTCCCGTTGCTTGCGCAAGAAGACAGCGTCCTTGTTGGCCGCGCGAGCCCGTTTGATCCGCTTGATGGTGGGCACACACGGGAGGAAGCCGGAGTAGAGCGCGAGGACGGCGAACTCCTCGAGCAGGGAGGTCAACCCGAACTGGTCCTTCTTGTGGATGACCAGTGAATCGGACTCCACGGGACCCAGGATGGCGAAAAGGGTCTTCCGCCACGCACCGGAGTCCAGCCACTGCTCGAACTTCCGCCGGGCTCCGAGCCGGTCACAGAACGGATTGTTCGTCTTGAGGGTCCGGACCTTCTGCTGAAGCTGGTAGAGCTTCGCCGCGTCCGAGATCTCCACCACCGGCGGCGAATCCTCCCGGACGACCAGGTGGGGGAAACACCAGTCACTCCGGCTCGAATAACCCTCGAAGTGGACGAGCGCGGCCCGCCGGCCCTCCGCCACGGCCCGGGACGCGTCCAACCAGACCGCCTTCTCCTGCTCGGACTCCTGCTCGAACTCCCGGAGGAACGCACCATAGAAGTGGAGGCTGAAGAGACGGCACGCATGGTCGGCGATCCGCCCCGCCATGCCGATGACCATGGGAATGCCCAACTGGGCGAGCTGCACCGCCAGGGGAAGCTCGGGAGGCCGTGGCTCCGGAGCCCGGGAGGAGATGGGCATCCCCGACGAATCACACGCGTTGAGGAGCACGATGCTGGGGAGTTGCTGGCTCTTCTTCCGGAAGATGTCGATGAGCCTCCGCGCATCGCACCGCTCGACTCCCGCGTATCTGCTGCCCTCGCTGGTGCCATCCGAACGCAGGTGGAGGCCCTTCCACTCGCCATGGCAGATGAAGTGGACGATGGTGGGCTGGAACTCCTCGACCGCTCGCTCCAGCATCTCCGGCGTGGCATCCAGGAGGATGCGGCTGTTCAGCGTCACCTCGACGACCCGGCGCAGCTCGCTGAGCACCGCCAGGTACTCGGCGCCAGGCTTCAGGTGCCTGCCCCCCGTGGGGGAGCGCGGCTGCTGCGAGTTGATGTTGATGACGAACAACACCCGGAAGGGGATGGCGGAGGGCGCCCTCGGTCCCTCGGCGCCTGTCGGGGCGAGCCGCACGAACGAGACCCGTGGGTCGCGATGCGCGGCCAGGAAGCCCTCCGGCCCCCGCATCATCTCCCAGGGCAATCCCGCCAATGACCAGGCATCCGCTTCCCAGCGGAGCAGAAGCTCGAGCGCCCCATCCCCGGCACGCGCCACGAGCTGGTTCCAGTGCGCCTCCCCGAGCAGGGTATCGAAGAGGTAGCGTCCGAACGCGTCCATGTCCCCGTCCGCGGGGCTCCGCCCGACGATGCGCGCGTAGACCTCGCGGATCTCCTCGGGCGACGCCTGGAGGCAGCGGACGCCCCCCTCCCGCTCGTCCGCTACCTCCTGCTCGGGTGGCAGGGGAAACCCTTGCGGCGAGCGGCGGATCCGCCGCGCCTCGAGCCCCTCGATCTCCACCGTCCACCCCGCCTCCGCCGCCTTGACCGAAATCACGGTCCGCATCCAGGACATCCCCTTTCCCGCATGAGCGCGAGCCCTGTAACGCCCGTACGCTCGCAGCCTCCCCAGGCCCCGCTCACCGGGTGCGGAAGGCGAGCGGGGACGCGGGGTCAAAAGCGGCAGAGCCCATGGCGCCGATTCGTGATGGACCCATGACCCCTCCACTCGGTCCCCGCTCGGCCACCGAGCCAGGGAGGATGGGCAGGTCCTCCGCACGGGCCCGCTCCCCCGTCGAGCCAGGGTGTCCACTTTTCCAAGGTGAAGGGACTCCTCCCTTCCTTCAGAGAGGTGGAGCATGGCAACGGCGACGCAGCAGAGAGCAGGCGTTGGATTCCTCGCGGGACCTCCGGTGAAGGTGAGCTGGGGCTCCATCTTCGCGGGTGTGGTGACGGCGCTCGGGCTGTGGATCCTGCTCTACGCCTTCGGCCTGGCCCTGGGGTTGTCCACCATCAACCCGCAGGACGTGGGCAGCGCGAAGTCCTCCGGCATCTTCACGGGCATCTGGGGCCTCGTCTCCCCGCTCATCGCCCTCTTCGTGGGCGGCATCGTGGCCGGCCGGTGCGCGGGCGTGCAGACGAAGTCGAGCGGTGGCATCCACGGGCTCGTGATGTGGGGGCTCACCACGCTGGTGGGACTGTGGCTGCTCGGCAACCTGGTCTCCGCCCTGGCGGGCGGGCTGTTCTCGGTCGGCAAGTCGGCCGCGCAGGCAACGGGCGCGGCGGTCTCCGCGGGAGCCTCGCAGTCCGGGAGCCTGGGCCAGGTGGCGAAGAGCTTCGGGTTGGATGCCAATGATGCCCTGCGCCCCGTCAACGAGCGCCTGCGCGCACAGGGCAAGCCGGAGGTGACGGCGGCGCAGCTCGAGGCCGCGACGAAGGACGTGGTGCGGACGGCGGTGCAGCAGGGACGGCTCGACCGGCAGGTGCTGGTGAGCTCCATCGCGGAGAAGACGGCCCTCTCGCGCGCGGACGCCGAGGACGTGGCGAACCGTGTCGAGGCCCAGTTCAACGCCGCTCAGGGCAAGGCGGGACAGGCGGTGCAGCAGGTCGAGACGGGCGCGCTCCAGGCGGCGGACGTCACGGGCAAGGCCTTCTGGGGCGTCTTCGGCGCGCTCTTCCTGGGGCTCATCTCCGCCATCCTCGGAGGCACCGTGGGCGTGAACAAGCGCCAGCGCATCGCCTCCGAGGGCGTGGTGGTGACGACTCCGCCCGAGGGTGGACTGCCGCCTCCGCGCCGCGAGGTGTATCCGTAGGCGTTCCGCGCAAGTCCCTGCCGTCCGCGGGTCCGGTACCTCCCCAGGTGCCGGGCCCGTTCGCAAGCGGGATACCGGGAGAGGCCCGGGTTCCTGCACGAAGCCTGGACAGCAATGCGGCCGGGCGTCCGTGTTGACGCGCTGTGCCGCTCCCGCCAGCAACCCCCATCGTGAGGCCTGGAACCACTCACCAGGAGGCAGCCATGTTCCAGCGCACGCAGTTGAGGGAAGGCATGACGGTTCGCAGCATCGACGGCGAGAAGCTCGGCAGGGTCTTCTCTCTCGGCGATGACGCGTTCCATATCGAGAAGGGCCTCTTCTTCCCGAAGGACTACCTAGTCCGATACGCGGACATCAGTGACATCCGGGACGGGGAGATCATCCTCATGCACGGCAAGGACAGTCTCCGGAGCCTGTCGGGCACGGACAAGTACGGCACGGCCAGCACCGGCCTCGGCACGAGCGCGGGTCTCGGCACGAACGCGGGTCTCGGCACGACCGGCCTGGCCTCGGACACGAGCCTGAGGGCGGACGCGGGCATCAAGGATCGCTCGTGGGAGGCTCGCCGCACCGAGGAGGTGGCCATCCCGGTACACAAGGAGGAGCTGGAGGTCACCAAGCGCGACGTCTCGGCCGGTGAGGTCCGCGTCCACAAGGACGTGGTGGAAGAGGTGAAGACGGTGGAGGTGCCCGTCCGCCGCGAGCGCGTCCGCGTGGAGCGCCGCGACGTCAATCCGGACCGGCCCGCCATGAACGCCTCCTTCAAGGAGGAGACGGTGGTGGTACCCCTGCGCGCCGAGGAAGTGGACGTCCACAAGCGCGCGGTGGTGGATGAAGAGGTGGTCATCCACAAGGACGCCATCGAGGAGGAGCGCCGCGTGGCCGAGTCGGTCCGCCGCGAGGAGGTGGAGATCAGCACGCCCGATGAGGATCTCCACAGCAAGCGCTCGCTGAACCTCACCCCCGACGACGATCCGCTCCTGCGCCGCTAAGTCCGCGGCCATTTCCCCTCTCCCCTCTTCCGGGGGGAGAGGGAGTGGATTTCAGTGCACGGCCCCGGCGGATTCCCGTGCTCGCTGGCCATGGCGCGGCAACCGCACGGTGAAGGTGGTGCCATCGTTCTCGCTGGAGCGTACCTCCACGGAGCCCCCGTGAGCCCGGGCGATCTCCCGCACGATGAACAGGCCCAGTCCCAGCCCCGAGGTCGGGTGGGCATCTCCCCTCACCGCGCGCCGGAAGGGCTCGAAGATGCCCGCCAGCAGCTCCCGGGGGATGGGCGGCCCCGCGTTGTGCACCTCCACGCGCAACGTGCCGCCCTCGTCGTGCAGCGAGAAGTCCACCGGTGTGTCCGCCGGGCTGTAGTCCAGCGCGTTCTTGCCCAGGTTGCCCAACAGCTGCGCCAGCCGATCCGGGTCCCACGCGCCCTGGAAGTCTCCCTGCGCGCGCAGCCGCAGCTCGCGATCCAGGTGGACGGCCTCCAGCTCCTCCAGCACGTGCCGGCAGAGGTGGCGGAGGTTGGCCGGCCTCGGCGTGATGGGGATGCCTCCCCCCAACCGCCCCCGCGTGAAGTCGAGCAGCTCGCTGATCATCCGCACCATGCGCTCGGTACTGGTGGTGATGCGGCGCACGGCCTTCAGGTGCTGCTTCACCACGCAATCCGAGCGCATCAACGCATTGGCGCTCAGGAGGATGGCGTTGAGCGGGTTGCGCAGGTCATGCGAGACGATGCCCAGGAAGCGCTCGCGGAACTCCGCCGCCCGGTGCAGCTCCTCCTCCTTGCGCCGGGCCTCGGTGACGTCCACCACCACCGCGCCCAGTCCCATCACCCGCCCATCCGGCGCACGCACCGGGAAGTAGTCCGACACCCAGTGATGGACGATTCCCGGATCATTCGCCGCCATGCCCCGGCTCTCGAGCCCTCGCACCGGCTCGCCCGTCTCCAGCACCCGCCGCAGCATCGGCTCCACCTGGGGAGCGTACTCCGGCAGCAGCTCGGTCACCGACCGCCCCACGTGCTCCTTCACGGACAGGCCGTTGGCCCGGGCCAGCGCCTCGTTGAGGTGCACATAGCGCAGCTCCGTGTCGAGCAGCGCCAGGCCCACGGGCGCGGCGGCCACCAGCGCGTCCAGCTGCGCCATCCGCTCCTCGGCCCGCTTGCGCTCGGTGATGTCCACCACCACCGAGCCCACCATGAAGACCTGGCCCCGGCGGTTCCACACGGGGTAGTAGCTCACCAGCCAGTGGCCCTGGCTCCCCGCGAGGCCCGGCGTGGTGCCCGTCACCTCGAGCTCCAACAGCGGCTCCCCGGTGTCGAGCACGTGCCGGTAGAGCGGCTCCACGGAGGGCGCCAGCTCCGGGAGCACCTCGTGCACGGTGCGCCCCAGCGTGCTCCCCACCGGGACGCCATTGATGGCGGCGAGCGCGTGGTTGATGCGGACATACCGCAGGTCCCGGTCCACGAAGGACAGGCCCACGGGAGCGGTGGCCAGCACCGTGTCGAGCAGGGCCAGCGCCTCGGCGTTGCCCACCTCGCGCAGCAGCCGCTCCGTCTCGTCGCGGGCGGAGAGCACCGCCCCGGCCAGCGAGCCATCCGGCCGGCGGATGGGCAGGGCGCTGCCGCAGAGCGTGCGCACCGAGCCGTCCGGCCGGCGCACCACCCAGTGGGCGCCCATCACCGGCACTCCCCTCAGGGCCCGGAACAGGGGCGCCTCCTCCCGCGACATGGGACGGCCCTCCACGGTGAGCAGGCTGGAGGCCAGCGGCCCCTCGAGCGCCGTCACCTCCTCGCGGCCCACCCCATGCAGCCGCTCGGCCTCGGCGTTGAAGATGCGCACCTCACCCCGCTCGTCCGCCATGATGATGGCGTCCCCGCTCTGCTCGATGACCATGCGCAGCAACTGCTTGCGCTCCTCCGCCTCCTCGCGCGCCGCGCGTTCGCGGGCGACGAGCCGGGCCTGGACGAGCAGGCCCGTGGCCCGCGTCACCATGGCCCGGAAGAGCAGCTTGTCCTCGTGGGAGAACTCGAAGGCCGTGCGGCTGCCCATGTGCGCCACGCCCAGCACCTCGCCGCCCTGCAACAGGGGCACGCCATAGAGGGCGCGAAGCCCATGGTCCCGCGGCACCTGGCTCCTCACCAGCGGGTCCGTCGACGCCGAGCGCACCTCCCGCGGGCGCCGCTCGGCGGCGATCGTCCCGGAGAAGCCCTCACCCACCCGCAGGCTGAAGCCGGACGTCACCAGCTCCTCCAGCCCCACCGAGGCGCGCACCCGGAGCACGTCCCCCTCGCGCAGCAGCAGCGTGACGGTGTCCACCGGCTCGGTCGTCTCCAGGATGACGCGCAGCAGCCTCGGCAGGAAGGTGTCCAGGTCCTCCGTGCCCAGCGCCGCCTCGGACAGCCGATCCAACGCCACCAGCGTCCGCGTGCGCGCCCGCGCATAGCGCGAGACGGAGGTGGTCACCGCCTCGTCGAACGTCCGGTTGAAGTACACCACCTCGTGCATCATCACGCCCGAGGCCCATGCCCCCATCGCCCCGAGGTGCCCCGCGTAGAGCTCGAGGACGCAGGCCCGCAGCAGCGCGTACTCCTGGGCCACCTGCTCCACGTCCAGCCCCACGTTCAACCGCTCGAGCGCATGCTCCTCGGGGAACCCACCGAGCGTCTTCTCCTCCCCGGTGTGCACCGTCTCCACCACCGCGGCCACCCGCTCCAGGAACTCGGGCAGGTGGTTGAGCAACCGGGGGCGGGAGAAGTCCTGGAGCACCGGCAGCAGACGCACCTCGCGCTCCCATAACTCCAGGATGCGGGCCGTGTTCTCCCGGATGAAGTCGCAGAGACGGATCCGACCCTCCACGCCTGGGACCTCGTGTTCAGCCATACCTTCAAGGATGTGTCGGCCTGGCCCGCCATGTCCGCCGGCGGGAACCCCGAGCCCCGGGCAGCGAGCCCGCCTGGCGGCCTACGCGCCCTGCTTCGAGCGGTTCGCGATCTCCCTCAGCGTGAGGCGCTTGCGCGACGGGTCCACCTCATAGAGCGCGATATGGTCCTCCAACAGGATGGAGCGGATCTCGACGGGCCGGACGAACCTCTGGGGCAGCGGTGCGGGCGTCTCCGGCCTCATGCGGGCCGCCACCGCGTCCAATTCCTCGCGAATGCGCTGGTACGTCTCCAGGGGCAGATGGGCGATCTGCCTCCAGGCGTTCGGACTCACTTCCACGGTGTATCTGGAGAGACTCTCGGGTCTACGCATTCCGTTGGCGCATCGAGCAGGAATCGCGCCAACTCACCTGTCTGTCCTCTTCAATACTTATCCCGAGGGTCGAGAGGCGGGCTGAAGTCTTTACAAGCACGAAGCGGAAAGATTTTCAGTCCGCCGCAGGAGGAGGTGTGCGATCAGGCGGGCGGGAAATCGAGGGGCCGCCCGCTCTTCCCGGGTCCCCGCGGATGTCCCCTGAATGACGGCCCTTCGCCTCCATGCGCTTGTCTGGGAGTCCGGCATGTTGCACGCATGAGCCGGACACCAGAACTTCACCCATGAGCCCACCTCCACCCCGTACCGGCACCTTCGAGCCCATCTCCGAGGACTCGCCCCGGGGCGGAGGGGACACGCTCGCGCCCGCGCGGTCCGCGGCTTCGTGGGAGCTGCCCCTGGGGCCACCCGTCGAGGGGGCGCCGTGAATTTCGACCCGCACGCCTCGGAGTCGCCGCCGCCCACCCTTGCGGATCTGCTGGAGCGCCGGCACGAGGACATCATCCAGCGGTGGACGGGGCGCCTGCGCGAGGGGCTCGCGCCCACGCCCCGGACGCAGGCGGAGCTGGAGGACCACATCGGCGAGTACCTGTGGGAGATGGCCCGGGTGCTGCGCCAGCAGACGGCCTCCGGGGCCGCGCCGATTCCGGAGTGGCTGCCGGTGGCGCGCGAGCATGGAAGCCAGCGGCTGCGCATCGGCTTCGACGTGCAGGCGCTGGTGCGCGAGTACCACGTGCTGCGCGAGTGCATCCTGGATCTGGTGGAGGAGACGGACGTGCGCGTCACCCTGGGGGAGGTGCGGGCACTGACGGCCTTCATCACCACGGGCATCGCCGAGGGGCTGGCCGAGTACCTGCGCCAGCGCGACGCCGTGCAGCGCCTGGACGAGGAGCGGCTCCGGGCCCTGCTGGACCAGGCGCCCGTGGCCATCTTCGCCAAGGACGCCGAGGGCCGTTACCTCTACGGCAACCGCTACCAGCAGCAGCTGGTGGGCCGCCCGCTCGAGGAGATATTGGGCCGGGACGACGCGGCGCTCTTTCCCCGGGCCCTGGCGGAGTCCCTGCGCGCCCACGACGCCCAGGTGCTGGAGGGCAAGACGCGCACGTTCGAGGAGGTGGTGGAGTTCGACACGGGCCCGCGCACGTACCTGTCCACGAAGTTCCCCCTGCCCGGTGGCGAGGGGCTTCCCTCGGCGCTCGGGGGCATCTCCCTGGACATCACCGCGCGCAAACAGGCCGAGCAGGCCCTGCGCGAGAGCGAGGAGCGCTTCCGCCTGCTGGTGGAGGGCGTGGAGGACTACGCCGTGTTCCTGCTGGACACCGAGGGCCGGGTCATCAGCTGGAACACGGGCGCCGAGCGCATCAAGGGCTACACGCAGCGCGAGGTGCTCGGCCAGCACATCGCCCTCTTCCATACGCCCGAGGACCGGGAGGCGGGGCTGCCCGAGCGGTGCATCCGGGCCGCGGTCACCCAGGGCCACTGCCGGATGGAGGGGCAGCGCGTGCGCAAGGACGGCAGCCGCTTCTGGGCGGAGATCGTCATCACCGCGCTGCGCGACGAGCACGGCGTGCTGCGCGGCTTCTCCAAGTTCACCCGCGACATCTCCCGGCGCAAGCGCGCCGAGCAGGTCCTCCGCGAGACGACGCAGCGGCTCCAGGCCATCCTGGAGACGGCGGTGGACGGCATCATCACCATCGACGAGCGGGGCCTCATCCAGCACGTCAACCCGGCCACCACGCACCTGTTCGGCTACACGCCCGAGGAGCTCACCGGACAGAACGTCAGCGTCCTCATGCCCGAGCCCTACCGCAGCGCGCATGACGGCTACATGGAGCACTACCTGCGCACCGGCGAGCGCCGGGTCATCGGCATCGGGCGCGAGGTGCAGGGCCGGCGCAAGGACGGCAGTGTCTTCCCCCTGGATCTCTCCGTCAGCGAGACGCTCCTGCCGCAGGGGCGGCTCTTCACGGGGGTGGTGCGCGGCATCACCGTGCGCAAGCGCGCCGAGCGCCACCAGGCCTTCTTCCTCGAGGCGGGCACCCTGCTGTCGCAGTCGCTGGACCTGGCCACCACCCTGAAGAAGCTCTCCTCCCTGGCCGTGCGGCACCTGTGCGACTACTGCATGGTGGATCTGCTGGGGGAGGACGGGCAGCTGCACCGCCTGGAGCTGGCGGCGCGCGACCCGGCGATGGACACCATCATCCAGCGCTCGCGGCCCTATCCGCCCGTGATGGGGGGCGACAGTCCCATGGCCCGGGCCCTGGAGCGCGGCGAGGCCGTGGCCGTGCCGGAGCTCACCCCCGCGTGGCTGGATGCGGCCTCCCGGAACGCGGAGCACCGGGCCCAGCTGGAGGCGCTCGGCCCGAAGGCGGTGGCGCTCGTGCCCCTGGTGGCCCGGGGCCGCAAGCTCGGCCTCATCAACCTCGCGTGGACGCGGCCCCGCACCGACGGCCTCGCCGAGGACCTGGAGGTGGCCAAGGGCCTGGCGGACCGGGCGGCCGTGGCCATCGACAACGCGCGGCTCTTCCAGGAGGCGCAGGAGGCCATCCGCGTGCGCGAGGACGTGGTGGCCATCGTCAGCCACGACCTGCGCAACCCCCTCAACGCCATCGCCCTGTCGGCCGCGCTGCTCGAGCGCGAGGCCGGCAACGAGCGCACCACGCGGACGGCCCACCGCATCGTCTCGGCGGCGGACCGGGCCAGCGGAATGATTCGAGACCTGCTCGACTTCACCCAGGCGCGCGTGGGGGGCGGCATTCCCATCCACCCCCAGCCCCTGGACTTCCACGAGCACGTGCGGCGCGTGGTGGACGAGGTGCGGCTGGCGTGGCCCGGGCGCCGCATCGGCTTCCAGGCCAGCGGCGAGGGCCGGGGCGAAGCGGATGAAGGCCGGCTGGCGCAGGTCGTCACCAACCTGGTGGGCAACGCCCTGCAGCACAGCCCTCCGGGCACACCCGTGCGGGTGTCCACCCGGGGCGAGGACTCGCACCTCCTGCTGGAGGTGCACAACGAGGGCCCCGCCATCTCCGCCGAGCTGCTGCCCACGCTCTTCGAGCCCTACCGGCAGGGAGCGGATGCGGGCTCGGGCAGGGGCAGCCTGGGCCTGGGCCTCTACATCACCCGGCAGATCGTCCTCGGGCACGGGGGCAGCGTGCACGTGCACTCCACACCCGAGGACGGCACCACCTTCACGGTGCGCCTGCCCCGCTCGCGGCCCCCGGCCTGAGGACTACGGGAGGGCCCGGGCGGACAGCCGCGCGCGCTCCAGCGCCTGGGAGCACAGCCGCGGCGCGACCCCCGGGGGAGGCCTCAGCGGCGCCGGTAGACGTGCAGGGGCGCGGAGAAGCCGTCCTGCTCCTCGTAGGCCACGCCGTCGAGCGTGAGCGTGCGGCCCTCGAGCTTCACGGCCGGGTCGCGCACCAGCGAGCCGTTGTCGAAGCGCACGAGGTACTCCGGCCGGGCCTCGCGCAGGTGCTTGCGGAAGGTCTCCCAGCGCACGCGGGCCAGCCGCTCATCCGGCAGGCCGGAGAAGAAGGCGAGTTGGAGATCCATGTAGCTGGGGTCCTGATCCACCACGGCCGCGCCGCCCCTGGGAGCCACCTCCTCCTTGAGGAAGCGGGCCACCTGCATGAGGGGCACCGGGTTGGTGGAGGTGGGGCTCACCGGACGGAGGCTGTCCTGCCAGCGGCCATCGGCGCGGAAGGTGTAGAGGCCCATGGCCAGGGGCACGGCCACCGCCAGCACCGAGCACACGGCGGCCACGGCCTTGCGGGCCCCGGCGCCGCGCACCGCCTCGAGGCCGGGGACGATGAAGGGCAGCAGCACGGCCAGCTCCGTCACCGTGAAGCGGCCCAGCGGCTGGAAGTTGAGCAGCACCACGGCGCGGAAGGTGAAGTACGCGGCGGGCACCAGCGCGGCCAGCACCAGCCAGCGCGTGTCCGGGCGCTCCTTCCACGAGCGCCACATGCCCACCATGCCCAGCAGCGCCACGCCCGGCGAGAGCGTCAGCAGCGCCACGCCCGGCCAGAAGCCCAGGCTCTCCAGCCGGTAGCGCCACTCGCCCACGCGGGCCACGCCCTCGCGCGTCCAGTCCGCGTGGAACTGCTCCACCGCGTGGATGGGGAAGAAGGGATCGCCATGCGCCATCTCGTTGCCCTGCATCCACAGCAGCGGGAAGGGCAGGCACAGCAGGCCGAAGCCCACCGCGCGGGTGATGGCCGCCACCCGGTCCTCGCCCCAGAAGAGCAGCGCCAGGGACAAGAGCGGCATGAACATCCACGCGTCGTAGCGCACGGCGCACGCCAGGTTGAGCACCAGGGCCGCCCCGAAGAAGGGCGCCATGCGGTTCTCGTCCAGCCCCTCGGCGATGAGCGCGAACACCCACAGCATGAAGAAGAGCGACAGGGCCTCGCTGGCCGCCGTGGTGGACATCTGCAGGTGCATGCCCCAGACGGAGAAGGCCAGGCAGGCCCACACCCCGGCGCGCCAGTCGAAGAGGCGCCGGGTGAGCGCGAAGAGCGGCACCACCGACAGCACCCCGAAGAGCAGGCTCACCAGCCGGCCCGCCAGCGCCTTGTCCTCCACCACCTTCAGCGCGGCCCCCACCACGTACAGGTGCAGCGGCCCGAACTGGTAGGCCCCATCCCCGTACGAGGTGATGAGGTGCGGCTCGCGCGCCCAGCGCTCGGCCAGCTCCGTGCGCGCCACCGCGTCGCCGTAGTAGTTCTCGTTGAAGGGCATCAGCACCAGGCGCGGCAGCAGCGCCGCGGCCAGCAGCAACAGCAGCAGCAGCCGGGTGCTCGGCTCCGGAGCCACATCGGGCACCGCGGAGAGGAGGGGAGTGGAGCCCGAGGGGCGTGGGGGGGCGGCGGGAACGGACGAAGCGGACGGCATGAGGGCGCGCAGAATACGCAGGCCCGGCCCAAAGCCAAGCAACCATGCCCTCGGTGTGGGTCCTTTCGCACCCACCCCTGGGTTGTCGGGTGGACAAGCGGGCGTGTAGCCTTCGCGCCGTCCGTATCCAAGCGGGCATCAAAGGGGGAATCACCCGACATGCTGTCTTCCCGTTCTCTGCGTCACGTCGTGCTGGCGTTGGCGGCCACCCTCGCGGTGGGCTGTGCGCCAAGTTTGAAGGTCAATGTCCTGCAGCCGGCCCGGGTCAACCTGGGTTCCTCCAAGCGGCTGACGGTGGTGCAGACCGAGGGCCGCAAGGGCGCCCGGGACTTCGTCATCGACGAGCTCACCCGGCAGGCGCGCACCGCGGGCTATTTCCAGGTGGCGGACCGCTCCGACGAGGGCATCGTCGTGAAGGTGGCCGGCCGCTCCGTGCAGATCCTCAGCACCGGCAATGGCCCGGCGCAGGGCCAGGATGAGATTGGCATCCGCATCGACGTCAACGACTGGGACGCCGAGAAGAAGACGGAGACCGTCAAGGACACGGACAGCAAGGGCAACACCACCGAGCGCGAGGTGAAGTTCTACGAGGCGAAGACGGTGGTGAGCGTCACCGCCTTCAACGCCTCGGGCAAGGCGCTGCTGGCCGAGGAGGAGTACGAGATGGTGGGCCGTGGCGAGGACAAGGACACCGCCCTCGGCAACGCGGCGCGCGCGCTGGTGAGCCGCATCCTCTTCGACATCACCCCCACGTACGTGACCAAGTACATCCGCATGGACGGGGACGACAAGGCGCAGAAGCCCATCATCGAGGTGGCCGAGAAGGGCAACGTGCCCCAGGCCATCACCGAGATGGAGTCCTACGTGCAGGGCAATCCGCAGAACCCGGCGGCGCTCTACAACCTCGCGGTGCTGCTGGACGCCTCGGGCAAGTACCAGGAGGCGCTGGACCTGTACACCAAGGCCATCTCCCTGTCGGCCAAGGACTACTACGTCGACATGAAGGCCGAGTGCGCCAAGCGCCTCGCCAATCAGCAGGCCCTGGCGCAGTAATCCGCCACGCCCGCTGACGCACCCACCGGGCCGTCCCCAGGGCACACCGTCCTGGAGGCGGCCCGGTTGTCGTTCAACCCTCGCCGTCTCTCCGGTAATGAAGTCGACTGGGGGCTGCTTCGACAGCGGGCACGGCCACCTGCGCCGGTCATGTTCATACGGCCCGTTCGTGGCCCGACGGCCTCCACGCACTCGACCCGGGAAGTGGGAGGCCCGCCATGACCGCGCGCGACACGTGGGCGGCGCAGGGGCACGGGTAGACTGGCCCCCTGCTTCGAGCCGCGCTCCATGCCCACTCCGCGCGGAGCATGAGGGAGGTGCCGCGTGTGCAAGTGTCGAGAGGCTCCACGTCCGGCGGTGAGCGCTCCCCGCTGGGTGGTGCTGCTGATGGGGACCGTGCTGCTCACTACCGGGTGCGCCACGCGGGCACCGCACCTCCTCCGCGGGGGTAGCCCCCATCGCGTGCGCGCTCTCTTGCGCTCGCCTCTGGTGCCGCCGTCCCTGGCACCCCAAGAGGCGGGCGGGCCGGAGCGGTTGCACCGGCGCCGCGGCGCCCGGGGGCTGGACACGGACACGAGCGTGAGCGCGGGCGAGGCGGCGGTGCACGGGGTGGCCAGCGGGGGGACTGTCTCCCAGGGCCCCGCCACCTGCGGAGGCCTGGCCGTGCCCCCGGGTTGGCCCGACTTCTCCTCCGGCGGCGAAGTGCTGCTGGCGCCCTTCCTCTCGTGCACCTCGCCCGCGGAATACGTCGCCCTGCAACAGCGTGTGGACATGCCCCGGCTGGTGGAGGCCCTGGACGAGTGGGGCGCGGTGCGGCTGGGCGCGCTGGGCCCGGTGCGTGAGGACGCCGCTGCCCTGTTGCAACGCAAGCGCGCCGCCTTCCTGGTGAGCACCACCGAGCGCTATGGCCCCTTTCACGCCGAGGTGTTCGCCCTCTACGTGCTGCACTCGGCCCACGACGATGAAGTGGACGCGGTGCTGCGGCTGCTGGCCCGGGACAAGCAGTTGGGGCAGACGCTGGCCCTCATGCCCGCCGTGCTCCAGGAGTTGGAGGCGCGCGGCTTGCCCCTCTCCCGCTACCCGGAGCGGGGCGAGCAGTCCGGGGACGTGCTGCGGGGCCTGGGCCGTGCCGCCCGGGACGCACTCACCACCAGCTCCCTGGTGGACGGCGGGCGCTACCTGGAATTGACGCAGAGGTGGGCGCACCTGCCCCCGCCCTACCAGCACGCCGCCCACGAGGTGCACCGGGCCCTGGCGTTGCGGCACCTGTCGCCAGGCAGTGTGGCGCTGGGCACCTTCGACTCCATGTCGTTCGGAGTGCCGCTGGGCTTCTACTCCCTGGTGGCGGGCACGGGGCAGGGCGTGTCCTCTCTGTCCCAGGGCCACTACGAGCAGGCCACGCGCGAGCTGGCACCCGTCCTGCTGCTGGGCACCCTGTATGCCGGCGGCAAGGGCCTGCGTGCCCTGTCCCAGGCTCGGGCCACGCTGGGGCCCCAGGCGGTGGAGGTGCGCCTGCGGGAGCTCGCGCGGCAGGTGGAGGACAGGCTGGGGGTGAATGGCCTGAAGGAGCTGGTCCGGGACATTCGCGCGAGCCGGGAGGCAGGCGAATTCGTGGCGGTGGGCGGCGTGGACGCCGCGCTGGCGCTGCGCGAGGCCGGGGGAGATGTGGCCCGGGCGCAGGCGCTCATGTCCCGGGCGCGGCCCGGTGCCACGGGCTCCGCGGAGGCGAGGAACACAGCGCGAACGAGCCCCGGGCAGGCATCCACCCTATTGGATGGCGCCGCACGCGCCACGCTCGAGGCCAGTGCCATGGAGCGCGCCGGGGGTCTGGCCTCCCTGGTGGACGAGGCGGCGGGCCTCACACGGGAGGTGGTCGAGGCCCGGCTGACGCTGGTGGAACTGGAAACCCCGGGTCCGCGTCTGCCCCGGGACGTGGCAGTGCTGGAGAAGCAGCGGCCCTCCCCCCATGCTCCGCCGCCTGGAGCCGAGGGCAACCCGCGTTGGCGGGAGTACGTCGCCTACTACGAGAGGCGTGTCGAAGAGCTCCAGCAGGGCAAGGCCACCCAGGGGCCTCTGCGCTGGGCCCACTACGAGCAGATGTGGGGATGGTTCACCCGGGGGCTGGCCTTCGAGCGCTTCATGGTGGCGTTGCTGGAGGCCGACGCCGCGCTGCCTCGGACCCAGCGCCGCTTCCTCGGGGCTTTCATCCAACCGCGTATCCTGCGCTCCGTGGGAGTCTGGAAGCCGGAGAGCGGCCTGCGCTACGCGGATGTGCTCGTCATCGAGGAGGGTGGGCCCACCGCGGGGCCCCCTCGCGTCGAGACCTTCAGTTTCAAGAGCCGTGATTTCTGGTTGCTGGACGCGAGAGAGTGGAAGGCGCAAATCGTGAGGGACGCGAGGGAAGCGCTCCAGAAGTACGGCGGGACACTGGACATCCGCCGCACCGCCCTCCAGCCTCTTCTTCGTGGAGGCAGCGAGGTGCCAGTCCAACGGGTCCGACTCGTCTACGAAGGGGGTGACCTCTTGCCTGAAGACACCAGAGCGTTGACGAAGGCCGTGAAAGACACCGACAAGAAGGTTCCGGGAGTGGAGGTGTCATTCCAATGAAGGTGCTGCATTTTCGCGAACTGAAGAAAGAGGACCGTCTCTGGTTCGAGTTCGAAGGCACCTTCGCTCCACGGGCGGCACGGGAAAACGAGTTGGAGCCCCTGCTCCAGGCGCTCGAGGGATGCGCCGACGGATGGATGCCGGACGTCGTCAAAGGCAAGCGGCAACGCAAGTACGCCCGCGCCGCATTCTGGAAGGCCTTGGAGGAGGAGCGTGAAGGAGACAACACGGTTGGATTCTACCGGACGCAGTGGCCCGCGTTGGACATGATGCTGGAGGTCACTCCCCCCCCCCGTCCACCCAGACTGGACATCACGATCAACCTGAAACCCCTCTCCTTCTTCTGGGACGCAGAGCGTTGCCGCCAATTCGTGGAGATGGTGCGTGCGTGGGCGTCCCATTACCCGGCCTCCCATGCCGTCGCCCACAGCAGTGATGACCTGGTACTGGCGGACTTTCCTGAATGCGGCCGTGACAAGGAGACCTCGTACAGGGACGGCTTCGACAAGGTGTACGAGGTGTGCTGGCTCAACGTCTTCGGCCCGAAGCTGGTGGAAACCGTGGGCCGCGAGCGCATGTTGTCCACGCCCGCCTGGCGGGTGGAGGAATTGCCCAACGGCTGTGTCCTGCTGGTGACGTGGCCCACGCTCGCGGACTTCGCCAGCCAGGAGGCACGCCTCGCCCAGGCCCGCGCGCATGCGCACCTCCGGCCGGACCTCGACTTCTCCACCCTGCTGCGCACCCTGCGTGAGCGCAGCGCCATGCTCGCCCCCGTGGAGCCCCACTTCCCCCCGGACCTGGCGCCACTCCTCTCGCGCGTGGTGGAGGCGGTCCCCAGTCACGAGCGTCAGCGCAAAATCGCCGAGCTCAACACCTGGCGGCCCCCCGAGCCCGAGGAGTGGCGCCCCGCGGAGTCCGCCCTGCCTCCGGACGTGGAAGACATCGAGCGCGCCCGGGAGCACTACAGCTACCTCGCCGAGCTCCTCGTGGCCCTGCTGCACACCCAGGTGCCCTCCATCTTCGACACCTCGCCCGAGTCCCTCACGGACGCCGACTCCCACTTCTGGCGCCGGGACTTCCCCACCCGGTACCCGCGCGACGTCATCGAGGAGCGCGCGGTCCCCTCCATCGGCGCCTACCTGGGCGAGGTGCTGGTGCGCCACCTGGGCGGCCAGTGGATACCCCGCAGGAACCTCGAGGAGGCCCAGGTGCGCGTGGGCAACCGCGTCTGGTTCCCCTTCGCGCGGGCCCGCCATTACATGCGCTCGCGCCAGTCCCTCCTGGACTGCTCCCTCACCCAGCTCTACCGCGAGGCCGAGCGCCACCGCACCTGAAGACCCGAGCAGGAACCATCGAACGACTGGCTCCGGTGATGTGTTACCGATCCGACGCGGACGCGCTGTCCCTTCGCACATGGCCCGAGGTACAGGCGGGCCATGGGGTAAGCGTGTCCGACAGGCCGCCTGAATGGATCCCTCCCCCCCGAGCACTCCCGCCCCCAGGCGCTCCCGCCGGCTGCCCCTGCCGGTGCTCGCCGGATTGCTCGCGGCCGGGCTCGCCGTGGTCCTCATCGCCACCCTCTTCCTGCGCTCCACCCGGCAGCTCGCCTGGAGCTCGGGCCGCGTGGCGCACACGCTGGACGTCATCAACGAAGCGGAGCTGCTGCTGTCCTTGATGAAGGACGCGGAGACGGGCCAGCGCGGCTACCTGCTCACCGGCGAGCGGCACTTCCTCGCCCCCTATGAGGAAGCCCGGAGCCGCATCCACCCCTCGCTGGAGCGCCTGCGCGCCCTCACCGCGGACGAGCCCCACCAGCGGCGGCGGCTGGAGGCGATGGAGTCGCGCATCCAACGCAAGCTCGCGCTGATCGAACGGACCGTGCGGCTCGAGCAGGAGGGCCAGTCCGCCGCCGCGCGAGAGACGGTCCAATCCGGCGAGGGCCAGCGGTTCATGGATGAGCTGCGCGTGCTCGAGCGGGAGCTGCGCGAGGAGGCCAAGGGGAGGTTGGAGCGGGAGAACGCCGGGCTCGCGGAGGCCGCCCGGAGCGCGAAGCTCCTCGTGCTCTCGGGCAGTGGCTTCCTGCTGGCCTTCATCGGGCTCACCGCCGCCTCCTTCGTGCGCGACATGCGCTCGCGGGAGCGCGAGAAGACCGAGCAGCTGCGGGCCGAGGCCGAGCGGCAGCGGGCCCGCTTCCAGAGCATCCTCTCGCAGGTGCCCGCCGCGGTGGGCGTCTACCGGGCGCCGGCTCAGCGGTGCGAGCTGGCCAACCCGGCCCTCCAGCGGCTGCACGGAGGCCGGACCTTGCTGGGCCGGACGGTGCGCGAGGCCCACCCCGAGCTCGTGGGCACCAGCCTCTTCGACGTCTTCGACGATGTCTTCCGCACCGGCCAGCCCTACTCGGCCGCCGGGCGCCGGTTGATGCTGGACCAGAACGGCGATGGCCAGCTCGTGGAGGGCTACTTCAACTTCACCTACCAGCCCCTGCTGGACGAGGCGGGCCAGGTGGAGGCCGTGCTGCTCTTCGCGGTGGAGGTGACGGAGCAGGTGCGGGCCCGGCAGGCGGCGGAGGAGGCCCTGTCGTACCGTCAGCGGGCGGAGGCCGCGCTGCGCCAGAGCGAGGCCCACCTGCGCCGGACCCTCAAGGCGGCCGAGGTGGGGGCCTGGGAGTGGGACCTGGGCAACCAGCGCATGGTGTGGACGCCCAACGTCGAGCCCATGTTCGGCATGGCGCCCGGCACCTTCCTGGGGACCGCGGAAGCCGCCCTGGCGCTCATCCACCCGGAGGATCGCGAGCGCGTGGCGCGCACGCTGGGGCAGTCGGCGCGGGAGCAGGGCGAGAGCGAGCACCAGCTGGAGTACCGCGTCCTGCGCGCCGACGGCGGCGTGCGCTGGCAGGAGAGCCGCGGCCGGGTCCTGTTCGACGAGCGGGGACGGCCCACGAAGCTGGCCGGCGTGGTGATGGACATCACCTCGCGCAAGGAGGCCGAGCAGCAGCAGCGCGAGTCCGAGGCACGCTTCCAGCTGCTCGCGGAGGCACTCCCCCAGCTCATCTGGAGGACGCGGGCGGATGGGTACACCGAGTACTTCAACCCGGGTTGGTTCGAGTACACGGGCCAGACGCTGGAGCAGGCCCGGGGGGACGGCTGGCTCCAGGCCGTCCACCCGGAGGACCTCGCGCACACGGAGAAGGCCTGGCGGCACGCCGTCTCCACGGGCGCGCCCTACTCCGTCGAGTACCGCCTGCGCCGGGCCGCGGACGGCGCGTACCGCTGGTTCATCGCGCGGGGGCTGCCCCTGAGGGAGGGGACGGGCCGCATCACGCACTGGTTCGGCACCTGCACGGACATCGATGACCAGAAGCGCGGGGCGGAGACGCTGCGCTTCCTCTCGGAGGCGAGCGCGGCGTTGGCGGCCTCGTTGGACCAGGCGGCCACGCTCGCGCAGGTGGCCCGGCTGGCCGTGCCGGTGCTGGCGGACTGGTGCATGGTGGACCTGGTGGGAGAGGACGGCCACGTCGAGCGCGTCGAGGTGGCCCACGCGGACCCCGCCCTGGCGGAGCTGGCGGACCGGTTGCGCCGCTTCCCGCCCGTGCAGAACCCCGAGCACCCCTCCGCCCGGGCCATGCGCCAGGACCAGACCATCCTCGTGGCGGAGGTGACCGGCGCCGTCGAGGAGCGCTCGGCCCAGGGCGCCGAGCACCTGGTGGCCATCCGGGAGATGAAGTGCCGCTCCATGATGTCCGTGCCCCTGCTGGCGCGGGGACGGACGCTCGGCGTGCTGACGTTCTTCACCACGGAGGCCTCCGGCCGCCGCTATGGGCAGGAGGACGTGCTGCGGATGGAGGAGGTGGCGCGCCGGGTGGCGATGGCGCTCGACAACGCGCGGCTCTTCGCCCTGGCGCAGGAGGAGCGCCAGCGCGCCGAGGAGGCCAACCGGCTCAAGGACGACTTCCTGGCCACCGTCAGCCACGAGCTGCGCACGCCCCTCACGGCGATGATCGGCTGGGTGAAGATGCTGCGCACCGGCCGGCTGCCGCCCGACAAGCACGCCCGGGCGCTGGAGACGGTGGACCGCAACACCCAGGCGCAGGCCCAGCTCATCGAGGACCTGCTGGACGTGAGCCGCATCATCTCCGGCAAGCTGCGGATGGAGACGCAGCCGGTGCACCTGGTGGACGTCATCCAGGCGGCGCTGGAGTCGGTGCGTCCCGCGGCGGACGCCCGGAGCATCCAGCTCCTGGCGGAGCTGGAGCCGGGCGAGGACGTGGTGATGGGGGACGCGGGCCGGCTGCAGCAGGTGGTGTGGAACCTGCTCTCCAACGCGGTGAAGTTCTCCCCCGGGGGCAGCCGCGTCCAGGTGCGGCTGCGGCGCCTGGAGGCCTCGGTGGAGGTGACGGTCGCGGACGAGGGGCCGGGGATTCCAGCGGACTTCCTGCCCCACATCTTCGAGCGCTTCCGCCAGCTCGAGGGCGGCACCACCCGGAGACATGGAGGCCTGGGCCTGGGGCTCGCCATCGTCCGCCACCTCGTGGAGCTGCACGGAGGCACGGTGCACGCCGCGAGCGAGGGAGCGGGCCGGGGAGCCACCTTCACGGTCCTCCTGCCCCCCGCCCAGCCCCGGCAGACGCAACCCGAGCGCCCCGCGCCGCCCGCCGTCCTCCCCGCCCACGCGGTGCTCGCGCGGCGGCGCATCATCGTGGTGGACGACGAGGAGGACAACCGCGAGGTGTTGAAGGTGATGCTGGAGGAGTACGGGGCGCACGTCGTCACCGCCGCCTCCGCGTCCGAGGCCCTCCGCGCCGTGCGCGAGGGAAGGCCGGATCTGCTCGTCTCGGACATCGGCATGCCGGGCGAGGACGGCTACCGGCTCATCTCCCAGGTGCGCGCGCTCCCGGCCGAGGAGGGCGGCGGAGTGCCCGCGGTGGCCCTCACGGCCTATGCCCGGGTGGAAGACAGAACGCGCGCCCTGACGGCGGGCTTCAACATGCACGTGGCCAAGCCCGTGGAGCCCGCCGAGCTGCTGTCCGTCCTCTCCAACCTCGTGGTGCTCTCGCCGGGGAGCCAGGAGTCCGGGTGACGCATCCCCTCCACCCCCTCCAGGCGAGCTCGCGCATTCACCCGCGAGGGGTTTTCGGGTTGAGATGGGGGGATGCCCCCGGAGATCGAGGCCCTCGCGCTGGAGAAGACATACCCACGGCCCTGGTGGCCCCGGGCGCGCGGGCGGGACGCTCCCCGGACGGCCCTGCGCGGTGTCTCCTTCGAGGTGCGGGCGGGCGAGGTGGTGGCCCTCATCGGACCCAACGGCGCGGGGAAGAGCACGCTGTTGCGCATCCTCTCGGGCCTGCTGCTGCCGGGCGCGGGCACGGCGCGGGTGGCCGGGCGCGACGTGGTGCGCGAGCGGCCCGGGTGCCGCCGCGAGGTGGGGGCCGCGCTCGCCGATGACCGGGGCCTGTCGCCACGCCTCACCGCGCGCCAGAACCTGCGCTTCTACGCCGCGCTCTACGGCGTGCCCGCGCGCGAGGTGGAGGCGCGCATCGAGGAGTTGTCCGGGCTGCTCGAGGCCCGGCGGCTGCTGGAGCGGGAGGTGCGCACGCTGTCCACGGGGGAGAAGGCGCGGGTGGTGCTGACGCGCGCCCTGCTCCACCGGCCACGGGTGCTGCTGCTGGACGAGGTGACGCGCTCGTTGGACCCGGGGGCCGCGCGCCGGCTGCGCACGCGGCTGCTGTCGGACGTGGCCGCACGGGGAGCGGCCGTGCTCTTCGCCAGCCACGACCTGGCCGAGGTGGAGGCCGTGGCCCACCGGGTGCTGCTGCTGGACGGAGGCCGCATCGCCGCCGCGGGCCCCTTCTCCGAGGTACGGCCCGCCGCCGAGGCCGTCTTCGCCACCGTGCCCCGGGAGGAGGCGTGATGCGGCTGCTGCTCGCCTTCCTGCGGCGCGACCTGCAAACCCTCATGGCCTACCGGCTCAACGGGCTGCTGCTCGTGTCCGGGGGCCTCTTCACCCTCACCCTCTTCTATTTCCTCGCCCGCACGGTGGGCGAGTCCCCGGTGGTGCGCGGCCGCTACGGCGCGGACTATTTCTCCTTCGCGCTGGTGGGGCTGGCCACCGCGGCCCTGCTGCGCGCGCTGCAGACGGGCTTCTCCAGCGCGGTCCGCACGGCGCAGAACGACGGCTCGCTGGAGCCGCTGCTGGGCGCGCCCCTGTCCACCGTGCACGTGGTGACGCTCATGGGCGCCTGGCCCGTGGCCAACGCCCTGCTGCGCGCGGTGGGACTGCTCGCCCTCGGTGCGCTCCTCTTCGGCGCCCGGTTGCAGCTCCACCCCGTCTCCTTCGTCCTGACTCTCTTGCTGAGCGCCCTCACCTTCTGCGCGCTCGGCCTGCTGTCGGCCGCCTTCGTGCTCGTCTTCAAGCGGGGCGATCCCTTCACCTACGCCCTGGACGCGCTCAGCTACCTCTTCGCCGGCGTCCTCTACCCGACAGACGTGCTGCCCCCGCTGCTGCGCACGATGGGCCGCCTGCTCCCCGCGACCCATGCCCTGCACGGCCTGCGCGAGTCCGCCCTGCGCGGCGCCCCGCCCCGCGAGCTGCTGCACACCTGGGCCCTGCTGTCCATCTTCTGCGTCGTGCTCTGGCCCCTGGCCGCCGTGGCCCTGTCCGCCGCGCGCCGACATGTAGAGCAGGCGGGGACCCTGCCCCACAGCTGAACGTCCGATTTCCACCCTTCCTCTCGTACCGTCGTTCGCCGTGGACGGAGAAATCGAATCCCCACCTCCCCGAAAGACCGTCCACCCTTATAATGGAGTGTGCCTTTTCACCCCGTGGAGGCAGGGCCCGCCGCATCGGCGACGAGCCCTTCCGACACGAGCTGGCCACGCGGTCCCACCCCGCGGCGGGGTCCCGAAAGGGCAGGTCGGACGTTCGTGTCGTCTGGGACCCGTCGTGGGTGGGATTGGAATGGCCCATTACCCCCCCAGGTTCACTTTTTGGCCCTCCAAAGGCGCGAAATCCCGCGCTTTCGGGTGGCCCGAGGGAGCGTCATGAAGGACGTAGAGAGCAAGGGTTCGTGGATCGCGAAGATCGCCGCGTTGCAAGACGCGAAGACCTACGCGGAGCTCCACTGGGAGGGCTCCTTCGAGGACTACCTCGAGATCGTCCGCAAGAACCCCAAGGTCACCCGCACCGCCTTCCAGAGGATCTACGACATGATCCTCTCCCACGGGAAGACGGAGTACATCGACAACAAGAAGAAGCTCATCCGCTACCACTTCTTCAGTGACGAGAAGTTCGGCGGCCGCGACGCCATCTTCGGCCTGGACGTCCCGCTGATGAAGCTGGTCAACGTCTTCAAGTCCGCGGCCCAGGGCTACGGCACCGAGAAGCGCGTCATCCTCCTGCACGGCCCCGTCGGCTCGTCCAAGTCCACCATCGCCCGTCTGCTCAAGAAGGGCCTGGAGGAGTACTCCAAGACGCCCGAGGGCGCCGCCTACACCTTCTCCTGGCTCACCGACAAGAAGGGCCTGGACGGCGTCACCGTCCGCGAGAAGATGAAGTGCCCGATGAACGAGGAGCCGCTCAACCTCATCCCTCGCGAGTGGCGTCCCAAGGTGCTCGCCGAGCTGAGCCCTCCCGAGTCCGGCTACACCATCCCGGATGGCAGCGAGCTGTGCCCCGCCTGCCGCTTCGTCTTCAAGGAGCTGATGACGCAGTACAAGGGCGACTTCGCCAAGGTCATGGAGCACATCCGGGTCAACCGCCTCGTCTTCAGCGAGAAGGACCGCGTCGGCATCGGCACCTTCCAGCCCAAGGACGAGAAGAACCAGGACTCCACCGAGCTCACCGGTGACATCAACTACCGGAAGATCGCCGAGTACGGCTCCGACTCCGACCCGCGCGCCTTCAACTTCGACGGCGAGTTCAACATCGCCAACCGCGGCCTCATCGAGTTCGTCGAGGTGCTCAAGCTCGACGTGGCCTTCCTCTACGATCTCCTCGGGGCTTCGCAGGAGCACAAGATCAAGCCCAAGAAGTTCCCCCAGACGGACATCGACGAGGTCATCATCGGGCACACCAACGAGCCCGAGTACAAGAAGCTCGAGAACAACGAGTTCATGGAAGCCTTGCGTGACCGTACGGTGAAGATTGACATCCCGTACATCACCAAGCTGAGCGAGGAGGTGAAGATCTACGAGAAGGACTTCAACTCCCGCGCCATCAAGGGCAAGCACATCGCGCCGCACACGCTGGAGATGGCGGCGATGTGGGCCGTCCTCACGCGCCTGGAGGAGCCCAAGAAGCACAACCTCTCGCTCTTGCAGAAGCTCAAGCTCTACAACGGCAAGACGCTGCCCAACTTCACCGAGGACAACATCAAGGAGCTCCGCAAGGAGGCCTCCCGTGAGGGCCTCGAGGGCATCAGCGCCCGCTACATCCAGGACAAGATTTCCAACGCCCTGGTGAGCGACAAGGGCGAGGGCTGCATCAACCCCTTCCTGGTCTTGAACGAGCTCGACAGTGGCCTCGCCCAGCACTCGCTGGTCACCAAGGAGGACGACCGCAAGCGCTACCGCGAGCTGATCTCGATGGTGAAGCAGGAGTACGAGGACCTGGTGAAGAACGAGGTGCAGCGCGCCATCTCGGCCGATGAGGAGGCCATCTCCAAGCTGTGTGCGAACTACATCGACAACGTCAAGGCGTATACGCAGCGGGAGAAGGTCCGGAACAAGTTCACGGGTCAGGACGAGCAGCCGGACGAACGGCTGATGCGGTC
>NZ_DBNGVP010000196.1:0-3444 GCF_057119385.1 Archangium sp.
AGGCATCAGGAGGAGGAGACCTGGCGGTCGAGGACGCTCCGGGCGATGTCGGAGTCGACGAGCTTGCGCTTGCGTCGAGCGGCCTCACGCAGACAGAGGGAGGCGAGGCGATCCAACTCGCGATGAGCCCCCTGGCTGGCCTCGTGCAGCAAGGCGACGGCGTCGAGCGGGAAGAGCTCGCGGTCACAGCCGGCGAGTTGGAGGCGGTGGCGCAGGTAGTCGGCGGAGTCGTCGGCGCTCACCGGCTCCAAGCGCACGCGGGAGTGGAGCCGGGAGAGCAGAGACTTGCGCGAGCTCTTGTCGCTCATGGGTCCTCCATGCGGTGTACGGACGGAGGGCAACCAAGCCCACGTCCAGCGGCTTATGCCGCCGCTCACCAGGGAGTTGCCGCCCTGTCCGAGAAGTTGGCCCCGCGTGGGAGTCTCACCGGGTAGGTATCGGCCCCGGAGAACTGCTAGCGTGGGCGCCATGAACGAGCGGGACATGCCGGACCTGCCGCCCGGCACGAGCGTCAACGGCGCGATCATCGAGGAACTGGTGGATAGAGGGGGCTACGGCACCGTGTACCGGGCACGGGACAAGCTGTCTGGCACCCTGTTGGCCCTCAAGTTCGTCCCGCTCCACCGGGCCAAGCAGTGGGCCGAGCGCGAGGGCACCCTCGCCATGTACTTCCAGCACAAGAACCTCGTGCGGCAGGTGGGCTTCAGCTACTGGCCACCCGTGCTGCCCGAGTTCTTCTGCTTGAAGATGCTCTACGTCGAGGGCCGTCCGCTCGACGTGTGGGCCTGGGAAGAGAACCCCGACACCCTGGCCGTGATGGGCAAGATGGTGGGTGTGGTGCGGGGGCTGGCCGTGGTGCATGACGAGAAGGTCGTCCACCGGGACGTGAAGGAGGCCAACATCCTCGTGCGCGACGAGGATGGCGAGCCGGTGCTGTTGGACTTCGGGGCCGCCAAGCGTGAGGGGCAGGCCACCATCACCGAGGGCATGTTCCCCCCGGGGACGCCCAACTACCGCAGCCCGGAGGCGTGGCGCTTCGGCTTGGAGCACTGGAACGAGCGGCGAGTCACCTACCGGCCTGGGAAGGCCGATGACCAATACGCGCTGGGCGTGGTGCTCTACCGGCTGCTCACCCGTCGTTTCCCCTTCGAGGTGGCGTGGGATGACGAGGCATCGGTGAATGCCGCCATCAACAAGGAGCCCCTGCCGCCGCACATCGTCAACCCCAACGTGCCGCAGGTGGTGAGTGACGTGTGCATGAAGCTGTTGGAGAAGACGCCGGAGAAGCGCTACCCGAGCGTCCTGGAGCTGGGAAAGGAGCTGACGCACCTGCTGGCCCGTGCGGATGCGTCCTGGCGGGTGCCCCTGCATGACGGGCCTCGTCTACCGAGGAGAGGCCACCGGGGAGCAGCAGAGCGGAAGAAGAAGCCCGAGGCTGCCGCGCCACCCGTGGAGCCCATCCCGGCGACGCCGACCCCGGCCACGGTGGCGGACGTGCCCGTGCATGCCATGGCGCTCCAGGCGCTTCGGCGTGCGGTGGTGTGGATGGCCGTGCTGGTGGGCGCGGCCCTGGCCGGGTGGTGGCTCGCGCAGCGGTGGCAGCCCGAGCCCCCACCCGTGGCGTTGTCCTCCCCCTCCCAGACGTTGAAGTGGCTTCCCGGTCAGGAAGTGGCGCCCTCGTGGCCGCCGCCGGAAGCTGAACAGGCCGCAGCTCCGCCCCCGGCGAAGCAAACCCCTGCGGTCGTCGCCTCGCTGGTGACGCGACCCAAGGACGACGCCTTGAAGAAGCAGCAGGCCCCCAGCCCCCAGGGGGACACCAAGCAGAAGGGGACGCTCTCACCCATGGCGAAGTGGTGTGTTGGTGCCGCCGCAGCCGCCAACATGGCCTGTCCCGGTGCCCAGGTACGTCCCGGCCCCGCGCCAGAGGCGTGCCCGGCGGGTGCGGTCGAGACCATGACCAACACGCTCGGCCTCGCCGTCGAGCAGACCCATACGGTCCGCTTCCCCCAATGGAACATCCAGAACCATCCCGTCCCCGTGCGCGAGGGCTCCACGTCGGTGGAACTGAGCGGCACATGGGGGAAGCTGAAAGGGGGCACCGTCCTCCAGGGACGCCTCTACTTCGGAGAGGGTCGTATCTATGGCCGCTTCACCGAGGCCCGGACGCCCACGGGGGACTCGTACAAGGTCTGCCTGGAGATGCGGCAGGAGAGTAAGCGCGGCGCCGAAATGGAGGCCGGGTCTGGAAAGGACACCGCCAACATCTTCCCCGTCGTAGACGTGATGGCGGTCGAGCGATTCGAGTAGGACCGTGCTGGCGGTTGGCGGGCCGCAAGCCGGATATGGCCCAGGCACTACCAGGGGGGAAGGTGTGGTAGAGGCCACGTCTCCGGTCTCTTCCCGCTTCGAGAGGTTCCCGTTCGTGTTCGCCTCGTCCCCCGCCGCCCTCCTGGCGTTGGTGCTCCTCACGGGGGCCAGCGCCACCGCCCAACCGCCTCTGCCGGACTGTGAGGCGTCACCGTCCCGCGTGGAGCTGCCAGCGGAGCCCACCGGCGAGGTGCAGGTGGTGTGCATCAGCCCGGAGCTGCCCATCACCTTCCGCTTCGATTCGCCGCTGGTGCCGGGCTCGCTGGAGCTGCAAGCGCGCGAGCGGTTCGAGGACGTGGCGCCAGGGATGCGGAGCTTCACCCTTCATCCCCCGGCGGACCTCCAGACCGGGGAGCGGTTCAAGGTGGCGGTGCGCTTCGCGGATGGGGCGGCCCCGACGAGCGCCACCTTCATGCTGGTGGCCCACCCCGCGCTCGGGACACGGCAGGTGAACGTGTTTCGCCTCAAGCGCACCGTGGAGGACTACCAGCGGGAGAACCAGGAGGAGCGCAAGAAGTCCCAGCAGCTCGGCCAGGAGTTGGAGCGGATGCGGCTGGAGAAGGGACCGGGCGGGCTCACGGGGCTGATCGCCAGCGGGTTGATGGCGGTGGAAGACCAGAGCGTGAAGGCCGAGGAGATAACGAAGGGCATCACCCTGCCCGCGAGCAATGCCCTCGGTATTCTCAAGGCCATCAGCTATCGCTCGACGACACGCGCGAAGAACGTGGTGCGGGTGGCCGTGGCCGTGGAACTGGTGAACCTGGGCACGCAGCCCTGGACGCTCAAGGATGCGGCGCTGGTGGGCAAGGGCCAGGAGCCCAAGCCCATGAAGGTGAGCTGGCAGCCCTCGCCCATCCAGCCGGACCCAAAGGAGCTGGGCGTGGTCGTGGTGGAGTGGGAACTGACGGCCCGGGAAGCCCGGGGCTCCTTCACCTTGAAGATGTGGGACGAGGTAAGCGCTCGGCGGACCACACCTTCCGCATGAGGGAGGAGCCGTTCAGCGTCGCGTTCCAGGAGGTGTAGACATGGGACGCAACACGGAAAAAGTGGACGCAACGCTGGCGAGGGCCGCGGCAA